>NZ_JBRCWE010000013.1:0-48007 GCF_053497555.1 Raineya sp.
GTAGTGCTTTCTGCTTGCGAAACAGGCTTGGGCGAAATACGCAATGGTGAAGGGGTTTTCGGCTTGCAAAGAGCCTTGCAAGAAGCGGGTGCCAAAAGCGTGCTGATGAGCCTTTGGAAAGTTGATGACGCCGCCACACAAGAAATGATGACACTTTTCTATGAAAATATGCTCCTCAAAAAGCAAAACAAACGCACTGCTTTCCAAAATGCCCAAGAAACAATGAAAAAGAAATACAAAGAACCCTACTACTGGGGAGCTTTTGTGATGGTGGGAGAGTGAGAAAAGAGAGGGGCTAATAGCGATGATGTCGCTCTAAGCGACATCATCGCTTGCTTTGAGAACTTTGGTTAAAATATTTTTACCGATTTATTTGTTTTCGGGTGCAAAACACTCTAAATTTGCGTGGCAAATAAAGAACCCTTTTATTTGCCTTCTATGAACGCTTTTGAAAACAAGTTCCTCTTTGAAGCACTCACCTACGATGATGTGCTTCTGCTCCCTGCCTATTCCGAAGTATTGCCTCGTGAAACCAACTTGCAGACCTTCCTAACTCGCACCATTCGGCTGAATTTACCGATTATTTCGGCGGCTATGGATACGGTTACTGAATATAAAATGGCTATTGCCGTAGCTCGTGAAGGGGGGATTGGTTTTATTCATAAAAATATGAGCCTTGAAGCCCAAGCCGAGCAAGTTCGCAAAGTAAAACGCTCGGAAAGTGGAATGATTATTGACCCTATCACCCTTTCCGAAAATGCCATAGTAGCCGATGCTTTGCGTATTATGAGTGAGTTCAAAATTGGGGGAATTCCCGTAGTTGATGAAAACCAAAAGCTCAAAGGTATAGTTACTAATAGAGATTTGCGTTTTCAGAAAGATACCTCACGTGCCGTTGCCGATATAATGACCAAAGACAATCTGATTACTGCCCAAGAAGGCATTACGCTTGATGAAGCCGAAGAAGTTTTGCAAGAGTATAAAATTGAAAAGCTACCCATTGTTAGTAAAGATGGAAAGCTCGTGGGACTGATTACGTACAAAGATATTATTCGCCGAAAAGATTTTCCCAATGCCTGCAAAGATGAACTCGGCAGGTTGCGTGTGGGAGCGGCTCTGGGAGTTACGGCAGATATTTTGGAAAGAGTAGAACTGCTCAAAAATGCAGGCGTTGATGTAATTGCCATAGATACTGCTCACGGACATTCCAAAGGTGTTATTGATACGCTAAAAAAAGTAAAAGCCAAATTTCCTGAAATGCAAGTAATAGTAGGCAATGTTGCTACAGGCGAAGGAGCAAAGGCTTTGGCTATGGCAGGAGCCGATGCCGTAAAAGTAGGTGTGGGTCCAGGCAGTATTTGTACCACACGCGTAGTGGCAGGAGTTGGCGTACCGCAACTATCGGCAGTGTTTGAAGCCTATAAAGCCCTTAAAGATTTGGGCGTGCCTATTATTGCAGATGGCGGTATTCGCTACTCGGGCGATTTGGTAAAAGCCCTCGCAGGAGGAGCAAGCAGTATTATGATTGGCTCACTTTTGGCAGGTACAGATGAGTCGCCGGGCGAAGTAGTGATTTTAGAAGGTAGAAAGTTCAAAACTTACAGAGGTATGGGTTCGCTGGAAGCTATGGAAGCAGGCTCCAAAGACCGCTATTTCCAAGATGCCGAAGACGACATCAAAAAACTTGTTCCCGAAGGTATTGTAGGGCAAGTGCCTTACAAAGGCACCGTTTCGGAAGTTTTGTACCAAATGGCAGGCGGCTTGCGAGCAGGAATGGGCTATTGTGGAGCTAAAACCATACAAGATTTACAAGAAAAAGCCCAATTTGTAAAAATTACTACCGCTGGCGTGAAAGAAAGCCACCCTCACGATGTTATCATTACTCGCGAAGCACCCAATTATAGCACCAAATAGCGTTATGAACAACAAAAAACAAATTGCTCTGCTTTTAGGAATACTCATTATTCCCGCTTTTGTGTTTCTCTTATTTCAAGGTTCTTTGAAAAACTATTACAATTTGCCCAAATTGAGCCAAGAGGGTTCTGATAAGCCTTTTCAAGTACAAACTGCACTTATTCCCGAAAAAAATGCTTTTTGGGTGGTGAGTTTGGATAAAGAAAAAACCACCATCAGCGATAGTTTGTACAATATTTTTACTCGCATTAGTGAAAAAGAGGACTTAAAAAAGTTTATCGCTGAGAAACTCCCCAACTTTCAGGTAAAATATCTGGTTTTAGGAAAAAACCTCTCTAAAACAAGTCCCCATATTGTTTTCAAGGAAGATACAAACTCGGCTGAAAGTTATCTGCTCACAAAAACAGGTGAAGCAGTTCTCATTGATAATGAAGGATTTGTAAGAGGAAAATTCTCCCTAATCGGCAAAGAGCAATATCTCAATGGCGAAGAAATTGAAAGGTTGATTACAGAAATTAAGGTTTTGGTGGAAGTTGTGGCTAATCCGAAGAAAAAATGAGACTAAACTTTTGCCAAAAAGCCAAGTTTTTTTAGCTTTGCTTGCAAACAAGAAAAATTATGGTAAATAAAGTCATAACCAATCTGGACGAAGTAATCGCCAAAATTCCTGATGGAGCAGTATTGATGTTGGGTGGTTTTGGTTTGTGTGGCATACCCGAACATAGCATTGCGGCACTTCTGAAAAGTGGCGTAAAAAATCTGACTTGCATTTCCAACAATGCAGGTGTAGATGATTTTGGCATTGGTCTGCTCCTAAAAACACGCCAAGTGAAGAAAATGATTTCTTCGTATGTAGGCGAAAATGAAGAATTTGAAAGACAACTTCTCAGTGGTGAATTGGAAGTAGAACTTATCCCACAAGGTACACTGGCAGAGCGTATCAGGGCAGGCGGAGCAGGCATTCCTGCGTTTTTCACACCTGCGGGAGTAGGTACGGAAGTTGCTGAAGGCAAAGAAGTAAGAGAATTTGACGGCAAATTGTACCTTATGGAGCGTTGGCTCAAAGCCGATTTTGCTCTTGTAAAGGCTTGGAAAGGAGATACAGCAGGAAATTTGATTTACAAAGGTACTGCCCGCAATTTCAACCCAATGATGGCAACTGCCGCCAAAGTTACCATTGCCGAAGTAGAAGAGCTTGTTCCCGAAGGCGAATTAGACCCTAATTATATCCATACACCAGGCATTTATGTAGATTATATCTATCACGGCAAACATTACGAAAAACGCATAGAACAGCGTACAATACGCCCCGCATAGTAAAAAAGCCCTTTCAAAAAGGGCTTTTTTCAAAAAATGGCTTATTCTTTTATCCCCAAAATCTGCAACATAAAGGCATAATTGAGTGCAGTTTCCTTAATAGCCTGAAACCTACCTGAGGCTCCGCCGTGTCCTGCGTCCATATTGGTATAAAGCAAAAGCATATTATTGTCGGTTTTCATTGTTCGTAGTTTTGCTACCCATTTCGCAGGCTCCCAATACTGCACTTGCGAATCGTGCAAACCTGTGGTAACAAGCATATGCGGATATTTTTGAGGCTCTACTTGGTCGTAAGGCGAATACGAAAGCATATAGATATAGCTATCAATATTTTTCGGGTTGCCCCACTCATCAAATTCGCCTGTGGTTAGGGGTATGCTTTCATCAAGCATTGTCGTAACTACATCAACAAAAGGTACTTCGGCAATAATGCCTTTGTACAAATCGGGACGCATATTGGCAATAGCCCCCATAAGCAAGCCACCTGCACTGCCTCCTTCGGCAAAAAGTTTTTCTTTGGAAGTGTATTTATTTTCAATTAGGTAAATGGAGCAGTCAATAAAATCGTAGAAAGTATTTTTCTTTTTGAACATTTTTCCATTATCGTACCAAGCCCGTCCCATTTCTTGCCCTCCGCGAATGTGGCAAAGTGCATAAACAAAGCCCCTATCCAATAGGCTCAGACGTGAATAGCTGAAATAAACGTCCATACTTGCTCCATACGAGCCATAGGCATATTGCAAAAGCGGAGCGGAGCCGTCTTTTTTCGTGTTTTTATGATAAACAATAGAAACAGGAATTTTAGCTCCATCGCGAGCCTCTACGTAAATGCGTTCTACGATATAATTTTTAGGGTCAAATTTACCGCCCAAAACTTCTTGCTGTTTCATTAGCTTTTTGGTGCGTTTTTCCATATCGTAGTCGTAAATGGAATTAGGAGTAGAAAAAGAGGTGTATCCGTATCGCAAAATTTTGCTATCAAAATCAGGATTTACCGAAACATAAGCCGTGTAGGCAGGCTCACCAAAATCAAGATAATGCTCACTTTTATCTTTCCAACGGATAACACGTAAATTCAAAAGCCCTGCTTTTCGCTCACTTACTACCAAAAAATCTTTGAAAATTTCAATATCTTCCAAAAAAACATCTTTCCTATGCCCTATCACCTCTTTCCAAGCGGAAACATCATCAGTTTTCTTGGTAGAAGTTTCCATAAGTTTGAAATTGGGGGCGTTGAGATTGGTTACAATGTAAAATTTATCCTCAAAGTGTGAAACGCTGTACAGGTGGTCTTTTTGGCGAGGCAAAAAAATCTTAAAATCGCCTTTGGGTTTATCAGCTTCCAAATATCTGACTTCGGAGGAAAGCGTACTGCTGGAAATAATCATCAAATATTTTTCAGATTTACTTTTACCAATATAACAGCTAAACTGCACATCTTTTTCCTCGTAGATAAGTTCATCTTTACTGCTATCTGTGCCAAGCGTGTGCTTGTAAATCTGAAAAGCCCGAAGTGTTTGCAAATCCTGACGGCTGTAAAAAAGTGTTTTGTTATCATTTGCCCAAACAATATTTCCCGTAACGTTCTGAATTACATCAGTTAGCATTTTTCCTGTGGAAAGGTCTTTGAAATACACATTGTAAATTCTTCTGCCTACGGTATCGGTGGCATAAGCCATTATTTGGTTGTTGGTAGAAATACTTAATGCTCCAAGTGCAAAATATTTTGATTTTTTAGCCAGTTCGTTTTGCTCTATCAAAATTTCCTCTTTGGCTTGCAAAGAGCCTTTCTTGCGGCAGTTGATAGCATATTCCTTGCCTTTTTCAAAGCGTGTATAATAATAGTAACCTCTGTACTTGTAGGGCAAACTTTGGTCATCTTCTTTGATACGGCTTTTAATTTCCTCAAATAGTTTCTCACGCAAGGCTTTGCTGGGAGCAAGCATTTGCTCCAAATATTCATTTTCGGCTTTGAGGTATGCGATTACTTCGGGATTTTCTCTTTCGTTGAGCCAATAGTAGTTATCAATGCGTTTGTGTCCGTGAGTGATAAGTTCTTTGGGCTTTACTGCCGCCTTGGGGGGCAAAGGTTGCTGTGGGTTCTGACTTTTCGCCTTCATAAACATACACAAAAGTAAAAAAAGACCGATATGTTTCATACTTCATTAGTTTGTGAGTTCTGTGAAAAATTAAATTTCTTGCAAATTTTCGGCAAATTGCTCAAAGTTTAATTCCACCTGATTTTTGAGAATATCTTCCAGAGTTTCTGCTTTGCGAATAAGGTAGGGCTTACCTTCGTAAATTAACACTTCGGCAGGGCGAGTGCGGGCATTGTACTGCGAACTCATCGTAAAACCATAAGCCCCTGCATTTTTGAGAGCTAAAATATCATTTTCACGCACTTCGTTGAGCTTTCTGTCCCAACCAAAAGTATCCGTTTCGCAAATATAGCCCACTACGGTATAAACTCTTTGGGGAGCAAGCGGATTGGAAACATTCACAATTTCGTGGTAAGCATCGTACATCATTGGGCGAATCAGGTGGTTTAACCCTGAATTTACACCTACAAACACCGTGGCAGGGGTTGTTTTGATAACATTCGTTTTTACAAACAAATAGCCCGCTTCGCTTACCAAAAATTTTCCCGGTTCAAACCACAACTCCAACTGCCTTCCATAATTTTGACAAAACTTTTGAAAAGCAGAGCCTAATTTTTTACCTAAATCAGTAATATCCGTAGTAATATCGCCTTCTTTGTAGGCTACTTTGAAGCCACTCCCAAAATCCATAAATTCCAAATCAGGGAAATCGGTGGCAATTTCAAAAAGAATATTTGCCGCTTGCAGAAAAACATCAGCATCTACTATATCCGAGCCTGTGTGCATATGCAAGCCTGTAACACGAATGTTGTAGGTTTTTATTACTCGCAAAAGATGTCTGCTTTGCAATACTGAAATACCAAATTTGGAATCTATGTGTCCTGTGGAAATTTTGTGATTGCCACCTGCCAAAATATGCGGATTGAGCCTTATACAACAAGGCACACTACTACCGTAAGTATGCCCAAATTGTTCTAAAATGGAAATGTTATCAATATTGATAACCACTCCCAAACGCACCGCTTCCTGAATTTCCTCAAAGCTGACACAATTGGGTGTAAAAATAATTTCTTGTGGCTCAAATCCTGCTTTCAAACCCAAATATACCTCCTGAATGGAAACCGTATCCAGCCCTGTGCCGTAGTGCTTAAAAAGTTTCAGCACAGAAATATTATTGAGGGCTTTACAGGCATATTTAATTTTCATTGGCACACCTAAAAAAGCCTTTTGCAAGCTCTCCACTTGCATTTTCATTTTTTCGGCATCGTATACGTACAGGGGCGTACCAAACTGCTCGCAAAGCGAAAGTACATCAATGCTCTGAATGTAATAACGACTATCTATGAGTTGCATAGCTGATTGGAATGGTTATTAAAATTGATTTTGGGAAATTTTTAAATTTTGCTAAACAATTTAGCTATTGGCAAATTCAAGAAATATCTGCAATAATTTTTTCAAATTCTTTTTTTAGTTTAGGCAAATCGCAAGTTGCGGTTTGCCACACTAAACTTATAGTAATGCCAAAGTATTGATGAATTAAAATATCTCTCATATCCGCCATTTGCCTTCAAGGAATTTGAGGATATTTTTCCCTAATTTCTTTTGAAATATTTTTTACTGCTTCACCAATAATTTCTAACCTCCTAATTACAGCATCCTGCTTTTCAAAATTTTTTTTCAAATTCCTCCTCCGAAAGATTTAATGTATACTCTTGAATTTTGAGAATACTATCTAAAATATCCTCAAAGAACACAGTAACATTTCTTTTTTTAGCCATAAATTCTAATCTCTTCGGAAAGTATTTCTTGCCTCAATCTCGGCTTGATAGCTTTGTATTCTACCAAATCTACCTTGCTTTTGAGAAGTTCTTCCAACTCATATTTTAGAGATAAAAATTCTATAAGCCCTATTTTAGTATCAAATTCAACTAAAATATCTACATCACTCCTTTTTGAATTTTTTCCTCTTGCTACCGACCCAAAAATACCTGCCTTTTTGATTTGATACTTCATCAAAATAGGTTTAACTTTTTCTTGGACTTCAATTAAATTCATAAGCAAAAAATTCTATGAAAACTCTACCTTCCAATACACTTCTTTCAATGCTATCTCACAAGTTCCAAACAATATTTTTTCATCAGCACTCTGACTGATATGCAATAGCCAATCCTCGCCATTGCGTTTGTAACTCTTGATTTGCATCTTTCGGCTATCTACCAAATGATATTCCTCCAAACTTTCCAAAGAAAGATAGCAATCTAATTTCTCATTGTTATCGCGTATTGCCGTTGTAGCAGAAAGAACCTCTATCACAATACTTGGGTTTAGCAGTGCCAAAAGACCTTGATGTTCCTCGTATTCGGGTTTCTGACAAACTATCGTAACATCAGGATAAAAATAACTATCACATTCAGGCACTTTCAAAAGCATATCGCTGGGAAATACTATGCAATCTTTGAAGCGTAAGCAGTTATTAAGCAAAGTTATCAAGTTACCCACAATAATATTATGCTGTGGGCTTGCTCCTGCCATAGCAATTACTTCGCCTGCATAATATTCGTGTTTGCTTGCTTTCTGGCTTTCAGCAAGTAAGTAATCTTGAATAGATGTTTTAGTTTCAATTTGCATAAATTTTACTTTCCTGCTTTGGCAAGTTCAATCATTGCCTCTATTTCAAGGGCAGTGGCATCAGGCGAGCCATTATAGCCTTCGGAAGCAAAGCGAATGTTGCCTTGGGTATCTACCACAAACTTCATAGGAATACCCATAACGCCAAATTTACCCGCAACCTCGTCATTTTCATCAACGAGTACGTTAAAATCATATTTTTTCTTTTCTATAAACCTTTTGAGTCGTTCTGTACGATTGCGAGGCTCTTCGCTGGTGGCAATAAAAAGAAAAACCACATTGTTATCATTTTTGTATTTATCAGCGGCTTTTTTCATACCCGGAAAAGATGCCACGCAAGGTCCGCACCAAGTAGCCCAAAAGTCTAAAACTACTACCTTCCCTTTCAAATCGGAGAGTTTTACATTTTTGCCATCTAAATTTTTAAGTTCAAAATCAGGAGCGGTAATGCTTCGTTTGAGCATTTTTTTACTTACTTCCCTTTTGGCACTTTCCAAATCTTGGGAAAAAGCCAGCACAGAGCTTACCAGTAGTGAAATGACGAGAATAAGAGTTTTTTTCATAAGATTTAGATTTGATTTTCAGATAATTCAATAATATTTGTGCCAAGAAACATTAGCGTTCAATCGTGAGCAAGGCACTGCCACGTCTTACATACAGAGCCACACCTGCGAGCATATTATCCACTACAATCGGCTCAATCATATAACGCAATTTACTACGCTTCTCTCCTTTACCAAAAATATGTTCGGTTTCGTAAGGCTGTCGGGTTTGTAAGGCGTGGTACCAGTCTTTGCGTATATGAGCAAGGTCATCGGCATCGCTTTCAAAGAGGCTTGTCCAAGGCATACCTTTTTTGATAGTAATGCCATACAAATTATGAAAAATCACCTCCATTTTAGTATTGAAAAGCACAATTCTCTCGTCTTCATCAACCGCCAAAATACTTTCTTTGGATTTTTCAATAATTTGCTCACTAATAACGAAAGTTTTATCGGAATTGTATTCTACCACTGCGTTTTTTTCGGTTTCTTCCATTTTAAGCATTACCAAATCAAGCATAGAAGTAATGAAACTTTGCTCCTCCAAAGTCCATTCGCGAGGGGTACGTATATGCTCGCAAGTCAGCATACCTTTGAGTTTATTGCCAATGCGAATTGGATAAATGAGCATAGAAGTAATACTTGCCTCTGCCAAATAGGAAGGGGTAAGTTCTTTGGTTATAGGGCTAATTTGTGCAGGGTACGCAATAATGCAACTTTCTTTGTAAAGATTTTCAAAGAAAATAGGGAACTGCTCTTGCGACATTTGCATACCTTCCAGATGTATGTTTTCCTCCTTTACAAACAAATCTATACAATTGAGAGCCCCATTCTTAAACTCCCAAATACTCACTCTTGGAATAGTAAGCGTTTCGGCAATAGCTTTATTGATTTCGGCAGCGTACTCTTTGATGCCTACTTCTTGCAATTTTTGAGAGCCAAGCAAGGTAAGTGTTTCAATTTGCTTACGCAAACGCTCTTTGCTGGCAAGGATATTCTCCTCTGCTTTTTTCTGCTCGGTTACGTCTTGGTACGTACCAATAATACCAATTACATTCCCTTCGGTATCTTGAAAAGGTACTTTACTTACTTTGAGCCAAGCTGTTTGTCCGTTGGCAAGCTGACGTGTTTGAAGCACATCAAGTTCAGGAACACCTGTTTCCATAACTTTCTTATCGCTACGGATATACATTTCGGCTTCTTCTTGGCTTGTCCAAATATCTAAATCTGTTTTCCCGATAATATCCTCAACATTTTTTGCTCCTACCATTTGCAAGAAACGGCGGTTGCAACCCAAAAATTTAGACTCTCTATCTTTCCAGAAAACACTTTGGGGCAAGGTATCAATAATTTTTTGTAAAGTATCCTTAGATTTTTGTAGAGCATCGCTGAAAGCCTTCTGCTCCGAAATATCACGAATAGCAAAAATGCGGATACGCTGGTCTTCAAAAGCAACTACTCTTCCGTGAATTTCTATGGGTACTTCCAAGCCATCTTTACGGATAAGCACTCCTTCATAAGGCTTATCGTAGCCAAGTTGCATATTGATAACCGAGAGAGCTTTGGTTTCGGGGGCAAAGAAATTAAAGAGATACTGCCCTGCAACTTCATCGGCACCGTAGCCTGTAATTTTGGTAAAGGCAGTATTCACCTCCCTGATATATCCTTTTTCGTGAATGATAATCGCTTCGTGGGTGGAGTCTGCAATGGCTTTGAGGCGGTTTTCGCTTCGCTGGATTTGCAACTCAACTTTTTTGATAGGAGTAATATCTTGGGTAAAAGAAACGCCACCAATTACATTTCCCTCGGCATCATAGAGCGGATTGTAATAGCGTTGGAAAAAGAACTCATCTTTCAACACTTCTTGCTCTACTTCCTTGCCTTTTACTTTTACCTTTTTCTTTTCAAAAACTTTGAAACCTTCGGTGTAAGAAAACGCTCCCTGCTCAAAAAGACGTGTAAATTGCTCTTTGAGTAATTGAGGCAACTCCTGACGCTTGAATTCAAAATCGGTAAAGAGGTTCATTCCTACTTGGGGGCGTTTGCCTGTTTCGTTAAGTATAAACTCTGCCCATTTCTCATTAAAAGAAAGAATATTGAAATTTTTATCTATGGAATAAATTTCATCGGTAGTGCTATCCAAGATTGCTTTCATACGCGAGTTACTCTCCTCTATTTCGTGAAGCATTTTTTGTTTTTCTGTAACATCACGCATAATGGTGGCAATCGCCGTAATATCGCCTTGTGCATTTTTAATCGCCACAATATTACCACTCATAAAAGCGGTTTCATTGGTTTTCAGGTTAATCATTTCCAATTCACCTTCCCAGAAACCATTATTTTTTACACTTGGAATAACCTCTTTCTGAACTTTTTCCCAATTTTTTTCAGCGAAAAAGTTTTTGAAATACAAACGTTTGGAAAGATAATTATCCGCCCCGAATAGTTGTTGTCCTACTTTGTTGGCATAAATAATCTCTTCGTTAGGGTTCATCATAATTACAAAATCTGTGGCATTTTCCACCATTGCCACAAACTTTTGCTGTTCTATTTGTTGTTTTTCAAGGGCATCTCTTTGGATACGAATTTGCTCTTCAATACGCTTTTGGCGAGTAATATCCTGCATTGTACCATACACAATGGCAGTTCTATCAGAATTTGGCTCCAAAATACGTTTCACAGAAATCACTACATCTCTAATATCACCATTGGCACGCTTCATTTGGTACTCAAAAGTGCTTTCATAGTTGGGGTCTTTGGATTTGATAGCTTCCGCAATTTTAGCATTTACCAGCTCAATATCTTTCTCCACAACAAATTTCTCCATAAATTTCGCCGAAGGCATACGATAGCCTCCTTCCAAATCTTTGCTGGTACGCAAAAGTTCATAGAGTTCGTCTGTGGCAATAATCATCTTACTTCTTACATCTAACTGCCAAGGTGCCAGCGAAGCCAAGCGTAAGGCTTCTGATAGTTGAGCTTCTTTTTCACGAAGTTCAAGAGTTTGTTCTTGGATTTGTTGCTCCAAGTTTTCCTTCATTTTTTCAAGCTCTCTTTGGCTTCTTTCAGCTTCTTTTTGGGCTCTTTCAAGTTCTGCAAGGTTAGCCCTCATCGCTTCTTCTTGGGTACGCAACTGCTCTGTTGCCTGTTGCGATTCCAACAAGAGTGTTTTTGTTTTTTGTGTATTCTGTACAGAGGCAAAAGTAGAAGCAATGTTTTCAGAAAGCTTTTCAATAAAGGCTATTTCATAATCTTCAAAATGTTTGAAAGAAGCAATCTCAATAGCTCCATACACATCGTTGTTGTAGAGCAAAGGAACAACCAAAAGATGGCGTGGGGGGGCATCGCCCAAGCCCGAACTGATTTGCGTATAGTCTTCGGGAAGTTTATCTAAATGTAAAATATCTTTTTCTAAAACAGCTTGCCCTACAAGCCCCTGCCCTACTTCTATGCGAGCTTCTTCGTACTTTCTACGATTGTAGGCATAAGCGGCTTTGAGTTCTAGAAACTTATTTTCATTTTTATCTTCAACCATCAAGAAAAGCCCCCCCTGTTCTGCTTTTACATACTTGACAAGGTTGGAAATAACAGCATACGCAAGGTCGTTTAGATTTTCGTAATTCTCACGCAAAATATTCACAAAAAGGGTAAAACCTTCGTTAGCCCAGTTGCGGCGGCGGTCTTCTTCGGCTACTCGCAAGAGGTTTTCACGCATATTCAAGAGGGCAAAGCCCAAAGCATCTTTCTGACTGCGAACTTGGAAAGGATATTCAAATTTGCCCTCTCCGATATTTTTTGCAAATTCGGAAGTTCGCTTCAAGTTGCTGGCAAGCATATTGATATTGCTGGCAAGCACCCCTATTTCGTCCTTTCTATCATAAATAACCTTCTGATTTACATCTCCCGAAGCTATTTCCTGAGTAACTATGGCTACTTTATCCAAAGGCTTAATGAAACGATTGCTGAAAAACACATATCCCACTATCAAGAATGCCACCACAAGTATAATGATGAAAAAGATAGTTATCTGAATACCCGTTTGCGTTGCTGTATATTCAGCGATGAAAAGCGTAGTAAGTTCATTATGAACACTTTGAATATTGGCAGTAGTTTCTACCATATTGATATAGGCTTTCTGCACGGTCGGATTTTCTACCTTTTCAATCGCTTTAATCGCCACAGGAATTTCTTTGATAAGTGTATCATTTACTTTCTCCTGTTTGGTAGCGGTCTTGAGAACAGTACTATCCAATTCCACAATTTCATTGAGAATTATATTGAGATTTTTCTTGTAAAGTTGCCAATCATCGCGAAGTTTGTTGAATTTTACAATTTGCTTCGTTCCTGATACGGGTTTAATAGTAACTTCATTAGTAAAAATAACCACCTTTCTCCCTTTGGAAAGAATATCCAATTTGTCATCATACTCCATAATCAGGTTTTGCAGAGCAAGTTTATTTTCAGCATCTCCACCAATCACCAGACCTGCTCGGTAAGGCATTTGTCCAAGTATTTTTTCTGCTTCACGCGAAAGCTCTACCCGGGCGGCATCTTGCCTGAGCAAAAAGCCCGAAAGCAACACGAGACTATAACCAATCGCTATGAGTATAATGGCAAAAAGGAAGAAAAAAGCTGTAATTCTTCTGATACTCCAAGATTTTACTTTCATTGCTTACAAAATTTTGCAGTTTCAAAGTAGGCTATCAAAAATAGTAGTTTTTTTTGTTACGAAAAAGAATTTGAGCATTTTTGTAAAAAAATCGTGATTGTTTAGGTCAAATTTGCAGTATAGAAACAGGAAACAAGATTGAGAACATTGGATATTTAGAGGAAGTATAATTTTTCCCCAAACTCTTGAACCTTCAAACGTTTTGAACATAAATAACAAAAAATCTTAACTTGTGCATTGCAAAACTTTGCTATTTTTGTAATCGTTTAGCCCTGATTTGCAATACAAACAGGAGATAGAGCAGTGAGTAATTTGTATTTGGTATCAAACTCCAAGTTAAAAGCATTTGAACCTCCAAAACTTGACCTTTTAACCTTTTAGCCTTTATGTATCGCAAACCGAATAAAAAAAATTGGACAGGCAGAGATGATATGCCTATTGATGGAGAACTGGGAGCAAGATGGCATCAGAAAGTAGAGCGTATCAATTTGGAAGAAGTAGATAAACTACCCCGACTGCTCGGTACGAGCAAAGGCTTTACTTTGCTCGGCTTTTGCTCTGATGAAGGAGTAAGACGTAACCAGGGCAGAATCGGAGCCGCAGAAGGTCCTGCTCAAATGCGAATACACCTTTCTAACTTGCCTTGGCATTTTGGAAAAGATGCTATTTTGGTAGATGGCGGAGATGTTTTTTGTCTTGCTAAATTTTTGGAAGAAGCTCAAAGTTTTTTAGGCGAAAAGGTTTTCAAGATTTTATATTCGGGCTACAAAAGTGTCTTGATAGGCGGCGGACACGAAATAGCTTGGGGGCATTATTTGGGCATTAAGAAATTTTTGCAAACACAACCTTCACGCAAATTGGGAATTATCAATTTTGATGCTCATTTTGATATGCGTGAAAGTCCTCAAAAACAATCTACTTCGGGAACATCTTTTTTGCAAATAGCCAACGATAGAAAAGCAAACAATGAGGATTTTTCCTATTTCGTTTTGGGTATCCAAAAGCAGAGCAATACACCCAAACTTTTTCAAACTGCACATGACTGGGGTGTAGAATATATAACTTCCGAAAAAATGGATTTTATGTTTATTCAGGATATTTATGCAAGACTTACCAAATTTATTGAAAAGCAAGATTTTTTATACATCAGTGTTTGCCTTGATGTTTTTTCGGCTTCTTATGCCCCAGGTGTAAGTGCCTTGAACGGCTTGGGCATCTATCCGACCATTGTAACGGACTTAATACGCTTCATCAGCCAAACAGGGAAAGTACTTGCCTTTGATATTGCTGAACTTTCGCCCAAACACGATACCGACGACCGCACTGCAAGACTTGCCTCTAATCTTGTTTTTACGTACATTGATGCATCAGTGGGTACATCTATCCAAGAATAGCTTGTTGTAATTTTTCTATTTGAAAAGGCAAATTATATTCTTTCAACATCTTGGCTCTTGCTTTTTTGCCCATTTCTTGGGCAATTTCAGGATTTTCAAGCAAGTAAATGATATGCTGTGCCATTGCAAGATAATCTCCTTCTTGAACCAAAAAACCTGTTTCTCCATGAGCTACTGCCTCTTTGATACCTGCGTGAAAGGTACTTACCACAGGCAAACCAACGCAAGAAGCCTCTAATACGGTATTAGGTGTGCCTTCTGTATCGCCGCGAGCCTCCGTAATAGAATGTTGAATAAATACATCAGCTTTGTGCAGTAGTTGAACGATTTGAGCAGAAGTTTGATAGCCCCAAAACCGCACATTTTTTTCAATGCCTAATGTCTTTACTAAGTTTTCAGCTTCCTGCCGAAGTTCTCCGTCCCCTACTATCCAAAATTGAGCTTCAGGAAATACTTTCAAAACTTCGTTGAAGGCTTTGATATTTAGCGTTGGAGATTTTTTGAATGTCAGCCTGCCTACTGAAATCACTATCTTATCATTTGGATAAATATTCTTTTCCGAAAATAGGTCAGGGTCTATTCCATAAGGAATATTCAGGATTTTGCGTTCGGGCAAATTAATGTTCATCAAGTTTTTTTTCATATCTTCCGAAACCACCACAATTTTTTTAGCTATCCGAGACATTTCTTGATAATAAGGGCTAAATTCCTGCAAAACTGCCTTATTGGAAGCATCAAATCCGTGAAAATGAACAACAAGATTTACATTTGCTTTCTGGCAAGCCCACATTACCCGAACCCCTGTAATTCCATATTCGGCAAGCAAATGAGTAATTTGTTTTTTTCGCAAGAATTTTACCAAATAGTGTGTATAGATTTTATCATACCAAGCAGGAAAAAATCTTTTGAGCAAAACCCTCAATGGCTCTGTCCATACACCTCCAAAAATACTTTTACCATTAGGTTCTCTATAAACCCACCAGCCTCCTGTCAGGCAGTAATCAGGCTTAAGCCCCTGAATATGATTTCTGATAAAAGTTTCAAATTTATTATCGGCATTGGGATAGGCTACGCATAGCTTCATATCGTTGGCTTTTGCAATTATTTACGTTCAAAAAATTCAATATTTGATGTTCAATCTCTCATTTTTTCTGCCTGAAATCTACTTTCTAAAATCCTGTTTCCTGCATCGTATTGCCTGTTTCCTTACTGCAAGCTATACCTAAACAACTACTATCTTTTTTGATAAATAGCCACAATTACACCACCATAAGATAAAATAGGTAACATTTTCACAAGCCAGCGGGTTGTTTTCCATATAATATCTGCCATAGCAGGTAACTTTTCTTTGAGCCACAACCGATATGCTAAACTCTTGTGAATAGGTTGCACTGGCTCTTTGAAAAATTTTACATCTAAATCAAACATACGAGCTACGTAGTGAAGGGAACTTTCTCGCCAAAGCAAGGTATGATGAGGTGGTAAATTGAGCGATTGATACGTATCTTTGGCATAAAGATAAGAATCGTTATTCGGAACACCTATGCACAAATACCCTCCTTTTTTAAGTGTTTGCAAGGCACTTTCTAAAAAAGTTTTGGCATCAGTTATATGTTCTAAAACCTGAAAAGCACAGACTGCATCAAATTTTTCTTGATTGGTTTGGCAAAAACTTTCAATACTTTCCGCCTGAACTTGCAAACCTTTTTTTTGAGCAAATTCAATAGCTTTCGGATTAAACTCTAAGCCTATCACTTCTCCTCCTTTCTCATTTTTTATTTTTTCTAAAAAATAACCATTGCCGCAACCTATTTCTAAAACTTTTTGCTGGGGTTTAATAAATTGCCAAGCTATCTCGTGTTCCCATTTCCAAGTTTGATAGTAACCTGTATATTTTTCTGATATTTCTGCGTAGAATTTTTCATCGCCCGCAATGGTTGGAAAATAAAAATTGATAGTAGAATCTTGCCCTTCACAAATTTGTATGTTTTGAATATTGGCAAAATACCTTGCCACATCAACACCTAAATTTTTTTGATAACTCTCAACAATTTGAGCTACTGAAAGTGTTTGAATAGGTCTTACGGGTTCATCAGGTACAAGTGGCGATTTTACAATACTCATACAAGAGATTTTTTAAGAGCGAAACGCTTACCGGGCAAAGCTACGATTAAATCTTTCATTTCTAAATCTAAAAGCACAACAGCAAGTTCGTTGAGCGAGTACGACAAGGCTAAACTTATTTCGTCAATGCTCGCCTGATTGCGTTCGGTAAGCAATTTCAAAATAGCTTTTTCTTTTTCAGATAGTTCTAAACTTTCCAAAGTTTTGAAAGCAATCTTTTGCTCACGTTTTTTGGCAATATCCCAGTTCATAATTTCGGCTATATCGTTTGCCGAAGTAACCAAATGAGCCAAGTTCTTGCGAATAAGCCAATGACAACCCTGTGAGGTTTCTTGCCACACGCTACCTGGTACCGCCCCTACTTCACGATTGTAGTCATTAGCGTATTGGGCTGTTACTAATGCACCACCTTTCTTTTTACTTTCAACTACCAAAACCAAATCGGCAAGTGCGGCAATAATACGATTCCGTGCAGGGAATCTGCGAGGGTCTAATTTGGTATAAAGAGGAGTTTCGGAAAGTAAAGCCCCTTCATTTTCAAGTATTTGCAAAGCCGTAGCCTGATGAACCGCAGGATACACCGTATCCAAGCCATTCGCCATAATACCAAGGGTTAAAAGTTTATGTTTCAGTGCCTCTCTGTGAGCCGCAATATCAATACCATACGCCATTCCGCTGATAATAAGCGGATTGTAGGGCTTGATTTCAGCGATAAATTGCTCAATAAACTCTCTGCCGTACTGCGTTGCATTACGCGTGCCTACGATGGCAATGTGTTTATCTTCATTCAAAGAGGTTACACCCTTCTGATACAACAAAATAGGAGCATCTTCTATTTGTTTCAGGCGTACAGGATAGTGGCTATCGGTGAAAAAAATCAGCTCTACATTTAGCTTTTGGGCATTATGAAGTTCTTTTTCAGCATCTTGGAGCAATTGGGTTTGCTTTCGTAAAAACTCCTCTCCTATTTTGCTTCCAATACCTTCTACTTTCAGGATTTGGCTTTTTTTTGCCTTAAAAACTTCCTCAGCTGTACCAAAACGAGCCAGCAATCTGCGAGCTATCACTCCCCCAATGCCTTCGGCTAAATGTAGAGCAACTTCGTATAGATTTGCCACAAAAAATGATAAGTTTCAGATTTTTATCAAAAAAACAAAGCCGCTACGTATTTAGGTCAGCATACCACCATCTACTTGTATCACTTGCCCTGTAATATAAGACGACATATCAGAGGCTAAAAATACACAGGCTTGGGCAACTTCTTCTGCTTTTCCTCCTCTTTTCAGCGGGATTTGATTGAGCCATTCTTCTTTGTTGGCAAGTTCGTGGGTCATTTCTGTTTCTATAAAGCCCGGAGCCACAGCATTGGAGCGAATATTTCGTGAGCCGAGTTCCAAGGCTACCGATTTGGTAAATCCAATAATTCCTGCTTTGGAGGAGGCGTAGTTGGCTTGTCCTGCATTGCCACGAATACCCACTACCGAAGTGATATTGATGATTGAGCCATTTTTAGCCTTCATCATTGGCTTCAAAACAGCTTTGGTAAGGTTAAAAACCGACTTCAAATTGATATTGATAACCTTATCCCATTGCTCTTCGGTCATACGCAAAAGCAAGCCGTCCTGGGTAATACCCGCATTATTGACCAAAATATCCACCGTGCCAAAATCCTGTAAAACCTGATTGACAAGTTCTTCGGCTTGTTTATAGTCGGAGGCATCGGAGCGATAGCCTTTGGCAAAAACCCCTTCGGCTTGCAATTCATTTTCCAAAGCCTGCCCTTTTTCTACACTAGAAAGGTACGTAAAGGCTACTTTTGCCCCTTGTTTGGCAAATTCTTTGGCTATGGCTCTGCCAATGCCTTTGGAAGCCCCTGTAATGAGGGCTACTTTGTTTTCTAATAACTTCATTGCTTCAAAAATTTGGATTTCAAGGGTTCAAAAATGTAAAAAAACTCAAAAAACGAAAAAAATTATTGCGTTTTTTTAAGATGCCTACGCTCTAAAACCTCAATCACTTGGCTCAAAGAAAGATTTTTGGCTTCTAAAAGTACCAAATAATGAAACAGTAAATCGGCGGCTTCACCCAAAAAAAGTTCTTGATTTTGGTCTTTGGCTTCAATAATCAGTTCTACTGCTTCCTCGCCCACTTTTTGTGCAATTTTATTGATACCTTTGGCAAAAAGTGAGGCGGTATAAGAGGTTTCAGGAATTTGATTTTTGCGTTCCCGAATTACATTTTGCAAGTATTCTAAAAAATGTAAGTTACTTTTATTTTGCTCATCAAAGCAAGTATCGGCTCCTGTATGGCAAACCACTCCTTGGGGCTCAGCTTTGATAAGAATAGTATCTTGGTCGCAATCTATGCGTATTTCTTTTACTTTCAGGAAGTTGCCCGAAGTTTCACCTTTTGTCCAAAGTCTTTGCTTGCTCCGACTAAAAAAGGTAACTATGCCTTCTGCAAGGGTTTTTTGATAGGCTTCTTCATTCATATACCCAAGCATCAAAACTTTTTGGGTATAAAAATCTTGCACCACAGCAGGCAAAAGCGTTTCAGCAGTCTTGAAAATAGGTGTATTCATAGGTTTCTCAATTGCCTTGCAATTTACAATTTTTTGCAATTCTACAAGATATACTTAATTTTGTGCGTTTGCTTGAAAGTATTTAGGACTTTCAGCAAAAATTTTGTTTTTTTTTTTGAACTTAAAACTTTTGAACTTCAAACCATTAAACCTAAAACCTTCTAAACATTTACAACTAAATCAATATACCTCGCTATGAGTATTTTACGCATCGCATTACAAAAGTCAGGGCGATTGAGCGAAAGTTCTTTGGCTCTTATCAAAGAATGTGGCATTGATTTTCAGAATGGCACAGGCAAGCTCAAATCCGAAGCAAGTAATTTTCCCGCCGAATTTCTCTTTTTACGAGATGATGACATACCCGGCTACGTAGCTGATGGAGTGGCTGATATTGGCATTATTGGCGAAAATGTAATGGTTGAAAAAAACCAAGAAGTACGCCTTATTGAGCGTTTGGGCTTTTCTAAATGTAGGCTTTCAGTGGCTGTTCCGAAAGGCAAAGAATATAAAGGTTTGCAAGATTTACAAGGAATTGATATTGCTACCTCGTATCCACGTATTTTGGGAAACTTCTTGCAAAAAAATCAAATTTCGGCTCGTATTCACGAAATTAGTGGCTCGGTTGAAATCGCTCCCAGCATTGGTTTGGCAGAAGCTATCTGCGATATTGTCAGCTCGGGCAGTACACTGATGAGTAATGGCTTGAAAGAAGTAGAAGTCGTTTTTCATTCGGAAGCTGTGCTTATTGGCAATCCGAATATTTCTGCTGAAAAACAGAAAATTTTGGAAAAATTACTCTTCCGCATACACGCTGTTCAGAATGCCAAAAAAAATAAATACATCTTGCTCAATGCTCCGAAAAATGCTTTGGATAAAATTGTGCAAATTCTGCCCGGAATGAAAAGCCCCACAATCTTGCCTTTGGCGATAGACGGCTGGTGTTCGGTACATTCGGTTATTCACGAAGATGACTTCTGGGAAATTATTGAAAGCCTCAAAGCCGCAGGAGCAGAAGGTATTTTGGTAGTGCCCATTGAAAAAATGATTCGCTAAACTGCAAAAACTTCCCAATTGAACTCCTGAAACTGCAATTATGACTATTTACAAACAACTTCTGGAAAAGCAAGCCAACTTAGCCGTAATTGGTTTGGGCTATGTGGGGCTTCCCATAGCTTTGGCTTTTGCCAAACAACTGAAAGTAATAGGTTTTGATATCAATGCCGAGCGTATTGCTATGCTCAAAAATCATCAAGACCCCAGTCGCGAGCTACCCAAAGAAGCCTTTGAGGGCTGTGATATTGAATTTACTTGCCAATTGGCAGATTTACACAAAGCTCAATTTTTTATTGTTGCTGTACCCACTCCTATTGACGAACACTGCCAACCCGATTTGAAGCCGCTACTTTCCGCTTCGGAAAGCGTAGGAAAAGTTTTGAAAAAAGGGGATTACGTAGTTTTTGAATCTACGGTATATCCGGGCTGTACCGAAGAGGATTGCGTTCCGATTTTAGAAAAATACTCAAATCTGAAATTTTGCGAAGATTTCAAGGTAGGTTACTCCCCTGAACGAATCAACCCAGGCGATAAGGAACACACTTTGGAAAATATTGTCAAAGTAGTTTCGGGTTGTGATGAAGAAAGTTTGGAGCAAATAGCCCAAGTCTATGAATTGGTAGTACGTGTAGGCGTGCATAGGGCAAGTAGTATCAAAGTTGCCGAAGCGGCAAAAATCATTGAAAACACCCAAAGAGATTTGAACATCGCTTTAATGAATGAGCTTTCTATTATTTTTGACAAAATGCAAATCAACACCTACGAAGTGCTGGCGGCGGCAGGTACCAAGTGGAATTTTCTCAAATTTGTGCCCGGACTTGTAGGAGGGCATTGCATTGGAGTAGATCCTTACTATCTCACCTACAAAGCCAAAGAATTGGGCTATACACCTGCCGTTATTTTGAGCGGTAGAACCATCAATGATGGAATGGGAGCATATATTGCAAAAAAAATAGTTCAGAAAATTATTCAACAGGGTACAAACCCCCAAGAAGCAAGAGTGCTTATTTTGGGTGTTACTTTCAAAGAAAATGTAAGCGACATTCGCAATACCAAAGTGGTGGATATTATCCGTGAATTGCAAGAATTTGGCTTACAGGCTCACGCAGTAGATTATATGGCTGATGAAAAAGAATTTGCTCACGAATACGGATTGCAATTACAACCTGAGCCACAGGGCAAATATGATGTTATTGTAGTAGCTGTCAATCATCAGAAATATTTGGCTTTGCAAGAAACAGATTTTTTGGCTTGGGCAAAAGAAAAAACACTTTTTGTAGATATTAAGGGCAGTTTCCGAAAGAAAATCAAGCAAATGAATTATTGGAGTTTGTAGCGAACAAAAGCCTTTGGCAAAGTGTTTTTTGAAAAAATACCAACAAATATTCATTGATTGGTGTGAAATTTGTACTTTGCAAACCAACAACAACGCATACTGCTTTATGGAAGATTTTGAGCTTATAGAAAAAATTGGCGAAAGGTTAGTTGATGAGCATTTGAGCATTAAGGAAGAAAATTTTCGCTTGAAGCAAATCATCAATAATGAACACATTGTGCCATTTGTAATTGATAAGAAGGGTTTTTTTATTTTACCAAGCAAATATGCCCTGAAAGCTATGGGCTTGCAAGCCAAAAAATTAAAAACTCGTAATGCTTTTGAATTTTTTGAAAAAAACCCAAAAGCCATTGAAAACATACGTCGAGCCTTGCGAGGTGAAAGTTTGGTAGATGTTCTGAAACTGGACGGCAAGTATTGGAAAGTAGCCTATCAGCCTACCTACGACGAACACAACCAAATTATTGGTATTACAGGGCTGAGTATTGATGTAACAGATGTTATTGAAAACGCCGAAAAAATCAAGAAAGCATTAGGATAAGTCTTGGGAATTTGATATTTTTGTCAAAACTGCATTTATGAAAACTTGCTCGTATTTGTTTATTTTTTGCTTACTTTTTCAATTTGCTTGGGGGCAAGTACAAAAGCCGAACCAAAGCAAACCTAATGCCTTGAAAGATGCCAAAACAAACCCTAACAAATCTACTCCACAAAAAAATACGATTGCCAAGCCTGAACAAAAAGCTCAAAAAGACACAACGAGAAAAAATAAAATCGTTAAACCCTACAAACCTCCTAAAAATCCTGCCGATTCTGCACTCACGTTAGAACAGCTTTTGGAACAATCTATTATCATTGATTCCACTTGTCCTCGTTGCAAAGGCTACAAACACGATAAGTTCTGCGACGGTTTGTATTGCTATGGAGGCAAATGCTCCGCTTGCAAAGGCTATCAAAAATGCATCCATTGCGATGGCACTATGTACAAAGAAAAAGTAGAATATCTCAAATTTGACCATCTAGAAGGTTGCCCCGAATGTACAGACGGCAAATGCCGCATTTGCAAAGGAACAGGACTTTGTGATAAATGTAAAGGTTCAGGCGTTATGCCTTGTAGTCGCTGTAAAGGCACAGGTCTGAAATCGCCTGAACAAATCAAAGCTGAAAAAATCAAGAAAGTAGAAGAAGAAAAACGCCGTATGCGTGAGCGAGAAGCCAAAGAAATGTTGAACGGCGGATAGTTAGATATCCCATCTTGCTAATGCCCCTACATTTTGTGAAACAAAGTCTTTTTGCAGATATTTGTAGTAAGCGGCAATGGCAATCATTGCGGCGTTATCGGTGCAATACTCAAAAGCAGGTATAAACACTTGCCAATTCCTTTTTTGAGCCTCCTCTTGCAATTTTTTTCGCAAATACGAATTAGCAGAAACTCCTCCCGCTATAGCTATTTGCTTGCAGTTCATTTCTTGGGCGGCTTTACGCAGTTTATCCAAAAGCATTTCTACGAGTGTATGCTGAACACTGGCACAAATATCGGGCAAGTTTTCCTCAACAAATTTAGGATTTTGAGCAGTTTGCTTTTGTAAAAAGTATAAAATAGCCGTTTTCACCCCACTGAAAGAGAAGTCCAAACGAGGCATTTCGCTTTTAGGAAAACTAAAAGCCAAAGGGTTACCCTTTTGAGCCAATTTATCAATCATAGGACCGCCCGGATAGGGCAAGCCCAGTAGTTTAGCAGTTTTATCAAAGGCTTCGCCTACGGCATCATCTTGGGTTTCACCCAAAACTTCCATTTGCAAGTAATCTTTAACCCAAACAATTTGCGTATGCCCCCCACTAACCGTAAGACACAAAAACGGAAAAGTAGGTTTGGGTTCATCAATAAAATGAGCAAGTACGTGAGCCTGCATATGATTGACCTCAATGAGAGGAATATCCAAAGCCAGTGCCATAGCTTTCGCAAAAGAAACACCAACCAAAAGCGAGCCTAAAAGTCCGGGTCCGCGTGTAAATGCAATGGCATTTAGCTCATTTTTGCTTACTTTGGCTTCTTGCAGAGCCGCTTCTACCACAGCTACAATATTTTTCTGATGCTCTCGCGAGGCAAGTTCTGGCACTACTCCCCCATATTTTTGGTGAATTTCTTGGCTGGCTATGATATTTGAAAGAATTTTGCTATCTTGTGCCACAGAAGCAGAAGTTTCATCGCAAGAAGATTCTATCGCTAAAATGTATGTTGGCATAGAAATTGAGCGTAAAATGTATGATGTTTTAGGTGGAAAGTTTAAGAGTTTGAAGTTTGAAGCTCTTACTCCTTTGAAGCCGAATAGGCTTTTGTTCAAAATATTTTCTATAACTTCATAATAAAGCAACAAACGCAAAATTAAAGATTTGAGCGTAACCAAGCAAGATATTGAACCTCAAAAATCGGCAATAGAACAGACCGAATTTAGTGCTGAGCAAGTAAAAAAAGCTCAAAAGAAGCGTATTGCCCGAAAGTTTTTTAGAATTGCTTGGAAATGTTTCAAATGGGGCGTAGTAATGCCTGTATTCGCTGTAATACTCTTGTTGGCACTTTTAGCTATTCCCGCTACTCAAACCTTTTTAGCTCAAAAAGCCTCTCGCTATTTTTCGCAAATAACGGGTTTTGAAGTAAAAATTGAAAAATTGCGTATAAACCTTATCAATCAGGATATTTATTTCAAAAACCTTCAAATCGTTGATAGGCAAGGTAATGTAATGATTGATGTAGAAAAAACAGAAATAGATTTGCAATGGCGTACTTTTCTGCGTGGCAAAGATATTTTCTTAGATAAAATTCTTTTGCAAAATGGTGAAGTAAATTTAGTAGTAAATCCAGAAACCAAACAGCTCAATATTGATGAGTTCATTGCTGTCATAGATAGCCTCACTGCTCCCAAAGAAAAGAAAAAACGAAAACCCGGTGAAAGAGCCCCTGTATTTGCCATAGACGAAGTTAGTTTGGATAAAATGCGTTTTTCTTACTACGATAGCCGTCAAGATTCTATTCGCAATGGTTTTGACTATGCCCATTTCAAACTTTCAGATTTAGACGGCTACCTGAAAAATATGCTGATTGTTGCCGATACCGTTGCTTTTGACTTGGAGCATCTTAAGGCAGAGGATAAAATTTCAGGGCTTACTATCAAAAACTTTACTACTCGCTTCCTGATGAACAAACATTCTATGCAGTTCAATCGTCTATACGCAGAAATCAATAATTCTACCTTGCGAGATAGCCTTGTTTTTAATTACGAAAATAGCAAAGACTTTGCACATTTCAACGATAAAATACGCTTAGAAGCCAACCTAAACAATACCCTCCTACATACACGCGACTTAGCTCTCTTTGCCCCCGACCTGAAACAATATGATGATATTTGGAAAATAAAAGGTTATTTCAGTGGTACGGTAAGCAATTTTAGCTTTACAGATTTTATTTTGAAAATTGGACAAAATACTTCACTCATTGGCTCACTGACCGCCGAAGGATTGCCTAAAATTCAAAATGTACTCGCTTCCTTACAATTGGAACAAGGTACGCAAGTATATACCCCCGATTTGAAACAATACCTGAACGAGAACAGCAATCGTTACGTACAAAAATTTGGTACGGTTACCTTGCAAGGTCGCTTTGATGGTTATTTCACAGACTTTAAGGCAAATTGCCAAATGCAGTCCGATTTGCTGGGAACTGCCGATTTAGATACCTACTTCATTCAACAAGATCAGCAAATACCCGCATACGAGGGAAATATCCGCTTGCAGAACTTTCAGATAGGTACGCTTTTAGAGGAAAAGAACTTGGGAATGCTTTCGCTTGATGCCAACGTAAAAGGTAAAGGCTTTACCATTCAAACTTTGGATACTGATTTGGACGGACACATTGAATTTTTTGAATTTAATACTTACCCCTATCACGATATAGACCTCAAAGGACATTTCAAAAATAAATCCTTTGAAGGAAAAATCAATAGTGAAGATGAAAATGCCCAACTGCAACTAACAGGTTCTATGGATTTTAATAAACCTGAACCCGAATTGCGTATTACTACCAATATTGAAAACTTAGATTTTTTCAAGATACATCTTTTCAATGAACCACTTGTTTTCAAAGGTTTTCTGCACATCAACAGCGAAAACTTGCAGTTAGATAACTTTTTGGGAGAAGTATTGATGAAAGAAGCCAAAATTCATTACAAAAATAAAACATTGCCTATCGATTCGCTTATGATTAGCTCTTCGCAAAATCCTTATGGCTATCGCTTTATTGATATTTACTCTCAATACATCACTGCCGAACTCAAAGGCAAATTTACACTTGCCCAATTACAAAAAAACTTAAATATTTTCACGAATGAACTTATCTTAGGTATCAAAAACGAAGAAGCCAAGCAGAAAGCCTATTACGAAGCCAAAAAGAAAGAAAAAAATGAAGAGGTTAATGTTGATTTCAAAATAAATCTTTTTGATATAAACCCTCTTGTTCGTCTTTTTGATAGCACTTTTCGTATTTCACAAGATATACCTTTGCAAGGCGAACTGCAAGGCGGCGAGCTAACTCGCTTTTCTATCAAAACAGAAAAACCCTTTGAAAAGCTACTTTTTGGCAAAAATCAGTTTCAGCGTAATAGTTTCCGATTTGAAGCCTATAAAGAAGGTTTGAACAACAATGTATCTGCCGAACTTTATGTGTATTCTAATGAACAAAAATGGGGCGGTATGGAAACTGAAAAATTAAGCCTCAATGCGATTTGGTTAGATGGAATCATTGATTTTAGAGCCAAAATCAAACAAAAAAATAGTAGCAATGAAGCAGATTTGCAAGGGCATATTACGCTGGATACCAACAGAACAGAAATTGAATTTGATGAGTCTTTGGTAAAGGTTTTAGAGAAAGATTGGCATTTCCGCAAAGAGGGGAAAATCACCCTTTTTACCACTGAAAATGGAAATATCCTCTTTGAAAAATTTGGACTTTACAACGAAAACCAAGAAATCAAAGTTGTAGGGAATATTGCCTCTGATAGCGATAGCGACAAACTGAATATTGATATTGCAAATTTCCAACTTGCTACGCTGAATGTACTTTTGGGTAAGCAAAAACTGAAAGGTACGCTCAACGCTCATATTGACCTGCAAGATGTCTATGAGCAAATCAAAATCAACTCACAATTTACTGCTGATTCAGTGGCTATCAATCAATTTTTAGTAGGTGATTTGCACGGCAAATCGGCTTGGAACAACGAGCAAAAAATCTTAGAAATTGCCACCGATATTTACCACAGAAAAGATTATGTGCTTTTTCTTACAGGCTACTACCAACCTCAAAATCAAGATTTGAATCTTTTGGCTAAAATACGCAACCTACCACTCAACATTGTAGAGCCTTTCACCGAAGGACTATTTTCCAAATTAGAAGGTACTATTTCGGGAGATTTGGCAATAACAGGTAAAATCCACAAGCCTGAGCTTTCGGGCTTTGCAAGATTCCAAAATACCAAACTTAGAGTTGATTTCTTGGGAGCTACTTACGAAACCAATAGCCAAATTGAAATTAGCCACAACGAGTTTCTATTTGACCATTTCACTTTCTACGACCGCGACAAACAAAAAATAACTTTTGACGGCAGTATTTCTCACGACAACTTTTCTCATTTCTTTTTGAATTTGGAAGGCGATTTCAACAAATTTACACTTTTGCAAATCAAAGAAACCCCTAATGCTCTTTTTTATGGCAATGCCATTGCCACAGGTAAAATACTTATGCAAGGCGAACCCACCGACCTCTATGTACGCGTTGATGCTACCAGCAACAAAGGCACAAAAATTTATTTACCGCTCGATGGGTATAGCGAAGTAGGGGAAGTTAGCTACTATCAGTTTACGGATTTTGAAAAAGAAAATCAGCAAGATAGTTTGAATGTGCAAAAGCAAATCAAAAGTGTAAAAATTACAGGTTTGGAGCTGGATATGAACCTGAATGTAACCGAAGATGCTTATTTTGAAATACAATTGGATAGACAAACAGGTGATAAGATGCAAGGCGTAGGCAAAGGGCTTATGCAATTAAGTATTGATAAACGCGGCAATTTTGGCATCTGGGGCGACTACCTCATTACAGACGGTAGCTACCTTTTCACAATGAAAAACCTCATTAGCAAAAAGTTCAATATTTTACCCGGTAGCAAAATTTATTTTGAAGGCGATGTTTATAAAGCCTATATGGACGTAAAAGCCTCTTACAATGCTCATACTTCTTTTACGGCTTTCCTACCCCCAACTGAAATCAATCCTGAAACTTCTCGCCGCTTCCCTGTGGCAGTGGTAGCTCATCTCTTGGGCGATTTGCTTGCCCC
Organism: Raineya sp.; assembly: GCF_053497555.1. Taxonomy (NCBI): domain Bacteria; kingdom Pseudomonadati; phylum Bacteroidota; class Cytophagia; order Cytophagales; family Raineyaceae; genus Raineya; species Raineya sp. The sequence goes on from NZ_JBRCWE010000013.1 coordinate 28,041, forward strand.
CAAAGTTACTTTTAGCATTGATTTCAAAGATATTGAGAAGCAAATTGCCAATCCAACTCTGCAAGCCGCTATGTTCAAGGTAAAATCGGATATTGAAACCAATGAACTTGAACTCAACCGCCAAGTAGGTAGCTTGGTAATTTTAGGGCAATTTACCTCTGCCTCCAACAACAGCAATGTGGGTGCCGCTTCGGGCAGAACTCTCGGCGAGTTTCTCTCTAATCAGTTTAGTAGCATTGTTTCGCAAATTGATGAAAATTTAGAAATTGATATTAGTGCAGGCGACCTTATTGCCGCAGGGCAAAACAACTCTACCGTGCTGGGAGCAAGATTTGCCTACAACCTAATGGACGGCAGATTGCGTATCATTAGCGATAATCGCCTCAATAGCCAACAACAAGGCTCTAACTATACGGGTGAATGGATTGTAGAATATCTGATGACCGAAGACGGTCGCTACAAACTCAAAATGTACAATCGTAGCACTTTCGGTAGTAGTAATATTATGAACACCACCGCCAATTCCACAGGTGTCAGTATTTCAACCTCACGCTCAGGTAATACCTTTTGGGAACTTTTCCAAAGTAAAAAGAAAAAAGAAGCCAAACGCCAACAACAAAAACAACAAGCTCTCCCTAAATAATATTTGGAAGCAGGATTTAGGAAACAATACCAACTTCCTGAAAAAATACTGATATTTTTGCCTTTCTGCATTTTTTGCTATAAATTTGGCGAAATTTTAGATTCAAATTTCCTTTTTATGCAAGTAGCCAAAGATAAAGTAGTGTTTATCACTTATACCATTACCTCTCTTGATGACCAAATGGTTATAGAACACGTTCCCGCTTCTACGCCTTATGGTTTTTTGTACGGAAATCATTTTGTTTTGCCTGCAATGGAAGAAAAATTGCTTGGATTAGCTGTTGGTGATAGTTTTGATTTTATCCTGCCCCCACAAGAAGCCTTTGGCGAGTATGACGAAGAAGGGGTTGTCGTGTTTCCCATAAGCGAATTTTTACAAAGCAATTTTCCGCAAGAATATTTGAAAGTTGGCGAAATTGTACCTTTGCAAGATGAAGAAGGCTATCCCGTTGATGCTGTAATTACTGAAATTGATGGTGAATTTGTAACATTGGACTTCAATCACCCTCTTGCAGGACGCACCCTGCACTATCAGGGTAAAATTGTAGATATTCGCGAAGCCACCGCAGAAGAGCTAACGCAAGGCGTAGTTAAAGGATTTCAGTAATGAACCAAGAATGGAAAACCCTTTGCCCGAAAGTCAATGATATTGCCCGTAAAGTAGGGCTTTTTATCGCCCAACAAAGTCAAAATTTTGATAGAAAAGCTACCGAGTACAAAGGTCTGAACAATTTGGTTTCTTATGTAGATAGAGAAGCCGAAAACCGCTTGGTAGAGGCTCTGCACAAATTGCTCCCCGAAGCAGGTTTTATTACAGAAGAAAACGAAACTACTCACCAAATTTCTGAAAAAAAACTGCATTGGATAATAGACCCCCTGGACGGCACTACGAATTTTATTCACGGCTTGCCCGTTTTTGCCATTAGCATAGGTTTGATGCACGAAAACCAGATGGTTTTGGGCGTAGTTTATGAAGTAAATCGTAAAGAGTGTTTTTATGCTACCTTAGGCGGGGGGGCATTTTGCAATGCTGTAAAAATTCAAGTTTCACCTATTTCTAAACTTCAAGAGGCTTTGCTTGCTACGGGCTTTCCATATCATTGGTTTGATAAAAACGAGGTTTATCTGAAAATTCTCAATGAACTAATGCAACACTCTCACGGCTTGCGGCGTATGGGTTCGGCGGCAGTAGATTTGGCTTATGTAGCTTGTGGGCGTTTTGAAGGCTTTTTTGAATTTAATCTAAGCCCTTGGGACGTTGCCGCTGGCTCGCTTTTGGTACAAGAAGCAGGTGGCAAAGTCGGCACTTTCGGAAAAGCCCAAGATTTTATTTTTGGCAAGGAAATTATTGCCGCAGGAGCAGTTTTTGAAGAAATGCAAAAAATTATACAGAAACATTGGGAGTAAATTTGCTTAACCTTGCTTTCAAGCGTTTAAAGTTTAAGAGGCTCAAACTTCAAACTTCTCAAACCTTCCTTCATAAATTTTACACAATTCTTGCTATAATTTTTTGCCCGCAAAGATTTTTTTGTATTTTTGGCAAAAGGTGTTTGAACTACGAGTAAGATGCTGAAATTCATTATCAGACGAATAGTTTATGGATTTTTTACGCTGGTGGGTATCACGGTAGTTGTATTTTTGCTTTTTCACGCCCTCCCCGGCGACCCTGTTTCTATGATTGCAGGGCAAAGAACTGACGAAGTAACCCTGAAAATTATTCGTGAAGATTTGGGCTTGGATAAACCTTTGCCAGAGCAACTTGCTCTGTATTTCAAAGATTTATCTGTCATTTCTATTCATAAAGATACCCCCGAAGAGCAAGAGAAATACCGATACACCAAACTAATCCCAATGGGCGAAAATGTGCTGGTAGCAAAATTTCCCTATTTCAGGCGTTCTTTCCAAACCCAAAAACGAGTTTCCGAAATCATCAACGAAAGAATTTGGAATACTATTGTTTTAGCCATTTCGGCAATGGGCTTTGCTGTAATTGTAGGCGTTTTTTTGGGAATAGTGGCGGCACGCAGACAAGGTACTTGGATTGATAGAACCATTATTCCTGTTACAACACTCGGCTTTTCGGTGCCATCTTTTGTAGCGGCGGCTCTGATTTCCAATTATATTGGATACAAATTTGGTCCATATTTGGGTTTAAGTGGCACTGGCTCGCTTTGGGACTACGATACCTACACAGGCGAAAGCGTACTTGCCCTGAAAAATCTCATTTTGCCTACACTTACTTTGGGTATACGCCCACTCTCACTCATTGTACAAATTACGCGTAGTGCAATGCTTGATGTTCTTTCGCAAGACTACATCCGTACTGCAAGAGCCAAAGGTGTTCCCAAAAATCAACTCATTTACAAACACGCCCTCAAAAATGCCCTAATTCCCGTGGTAACTTCGGCATCGGGCTGGCTGGCTTCGCTCATTGGCGGTTCTTTCTTTGTTGAAACTATTTTTGTGTATCAAGGCATTGGTTATGAAACCGTAAATGCAGTTTTCACCTTAGATTTGCCCGTTATTATGGCTTCTACGCTTATAGTAGCCGCTATTTTTATCTTTATCACGGTAGCTGTGGATATTCTTTACACCTTCATAGACCCTCGTATCCGTTTGCAATAACTTGATTTTATTATCGTTGAAACCTTAAAACGCTATGCGTAACATCTATTTATTGTTCAGTTTGCTCATACTTTTTGCTTGTAAAGAAAAAAAAGAAAACAATATCAATGACTTTTTGAAAACCACTTGTTTGCCCGAAGTGGATATCAGCAAAATTCAAGTCCAAACTACTTTTGAACGCATTGATAAAGCCATTTTAGACGCCCAAAATGAAGAAGAAATCAAGCTGATTCTGGAAAAAAATCCGCTATACAATAAGTTATATCTGGTGCGTGAAGGCTGGGAGAAGCGAGAAATCCCCAAACAAGCCCAAGAAAAAGATTTTATGATAGAAATGCTTGCCTCAATGGCAAAAGAACCTCATTTGGATAGCTTACGAATGGATTATGAGAAAATAATTCCTTTGGAAAAACTCCAAAGCCAACTTCTTGATATTTTTAAGCGTATCAAGGCTTATTATCCTAATTTCAAAGAACCCGAAAAGGTATATTTCAGTGTTTCGGGCATAGGCTCTTTTCCGCTCAATACCGTTACGGATATTTTCTATGCTCCTAATGGCGAAATTTTAGTAATTGGCTTAGATTGGTTTTTGGGTCCTACGTACAAATACCCGCTCCCAACGCATATACCCACTTACATAGCTCGCAGATATGTATGGCAAAATATTCCTGCCTTTGTAGCAGAACTCATTGGCAATCGCTACAATGCCTTTAATGCAATGGATAAAACCGTACTCAACGAAATGATTGCCTATGCCAAAACCTATTATTTTGCTCAAAGCGTTATACCCTGTCTTGCGGATTCGCTTGTTTTGGGCTACACTACCGAGCAAATGCAGTATATTGCCCAAAATAGAGAGCTAATTTGGAAACACTACTTAGATAAGCAAGTTTTCTTCAATACTACCCGCGAGTTTCGCAGAGATTATGTAGAAGATTCACCTTTTACGCTTCCCATTAGTCAGGAGTGTCCAGGGGGAATAGCTCGCTGGACAGCCCTGCGAATGCTCAAAAAATATGCAGAAAAGAAAAAACTCTCGCTTCCCCAAGTAATGCAACTGCAAGATGCGAAAGAAATTTTACAAAGTTCGGGCTATAAAGGCGAATAACAGAAAAAGCAAATTTTTTCTTGCTTTTGAAAGTAAAAATTATTTTCTTGCAAACAAAATAAAGAAACTTCAAAGCATACTTTTATGATAGATTTCAGAATGACCGAAGGCATTGCCTATGCTTTTTTCTTAGGTTTGGCGGCAGTTTCTTTTGCCGTAGGTTTATGGCTTCAAAAAGCTGAAAATAACCGAAAAAAGCAAAGCCAATCTTAAATAGGTTTGCCAAAGCCTTTTCCAAACGCTTATAGCTTTCGTGAAAGCTATAAGCGTTTTTTCACGAAAAACTATAACACCTAAACCCCTAAATTGTATGTCAGACGAAAATTTGAGTTTGGAAGACGAAAATCGCATCAAAAAAGCCTTCAAAAAGTTAGATTGGCACGAAATAAAAAGTACCAACTCTTGGGCATTGTTCAAAATAATGTCAGAATTTGTTGATGGTTTTGATAAACTGGCTCGGATTGGTCCTTGTGTTTCTATTTTTGGCTCGGCACGTACTACCCCCAATAACCCTTACTATCAAATAGCCGAAGAAATCGCCGCAAAACTGGTAGATTTAGGCTATGGCATTATCACAGGCGGCGGACCAGGCATTATGGAAGCTGGCAACAAAGGTGCTAAAAGCCGTGGCGGTAAATCTGTGGGTATCAATATCATTTTACCCTTTGAGCAAACCAGTAACCCTTACATAGACCCCGACAAGCTCATCACCTTTGACTACTTCTTTGTCCGTAAAGTAATGTTCGTAAAGTATGCCCAAGGATTTGTAGTGATGCCCGGAGGCTTTGGTACCTTGGACGAGCTTTTTGAAGCCCTTACACTTATTCAAACCAAAAAAATTGGACGCTTCCCCATTGTACTGGTTGGCAAATCATATTGGGGCGGACTGATTGATTGGCTCAAAAGCACCGTGCTTGCCCAAGAAAAAAACATCAATCCCGAAGATTTGAATCTTTTTAGCCTTGTAGATACCGCAGACGAAGCCGTAGAAGTGATTGATAATTTTTATACGCAATATTTGTTACAACCCAATTTCTAAAAAACTTCAATGGTATTTCCAACAACATCACTGCTATTTTCTGTGATGTTGTTGTACTTTTAAGCTATTTGGCTTTTAGTGATTTTTTTGTAATTTTGTAAAAACTAATTCGCTTGCAATGCTTCATACCCCTACCAAAATCAAGCCTGAAGAGTCCGTAGATTACAATATCAAACTTGCCTGGCACGCCATATCGCGTATGTACAATGCCGAAGGAAGCAAATATGGCATTACTGCCTCAGTGGGTTTTATTCTTATCAATATTGACCCCGAAGAAGGCACTCCTGCCACCAAAATCGCTCCCCAGTTTGGTTTAGAGCCTCGTAGCATTACTCGTACTCTAAAAAGTATGGAAGCCGATGGCTTGATTTTCAGAAAACAAAGCGAAACCGACAAAAGATTTGTTAGAATATTTCTTACAGAAAAAGGAAAGGAAAAACGAGAAATTGCCCGCCGAGTTATCAAAAAATTCAATCTGCTCATTTACGAAAATATTGAAGTAGAAAAGTTGGAAATATTTTTTGAAGTTATCAACAAGGTGTATCAACTTGTAGAAGAAAGAAAATAAATAAAACCTTGAACTACTACGAAATTTTAGGGGTTTCGCCTCAGGCAAATTTGCTGGAAATAAAAAATGCTTACAAGAAGTTAGCATTCCGCTACCACCCTGACCAAAACCCTAACGATGCCAAAGCCGAAGAAATGTTCAAGAAAATCAATGAAGCATACCATACACTTTCCGATACACAAAAAAGGCATTTCTATGATGTAAAGTTAGGCTTGACAAAAGAAATCAATTACAGCTATTACTATCAAGAGTATCAAAAAAAACAAGAAGCCCAGCAACAAGTAAGAGTAGAAATTCTCAAGAACTTTTTTCGCAAGTACCAAGAAGAACAAAAAGCCGAACAACAAGAAATTCAAAAAATCAATAAAAAAGCTAATTTTTGGATAGCTCTTGGTTTGATTCTGATACTTGTGCCTGCCATTTTTCTGACTATCCGAGAAAAATATCAAGTTCGTGAAATGTATCTGCTGGCTCAAACTTATCTAAAAACCTATCAGTTACGCAAAGCCGATAGTCTTGTAAATCTGATTCGGCGAAAAAAACCAAGAGACCGTGATTATTTACTGCTGTATATCAAAGTGCATTTCAAAATGCAAGATTACAAAAATGTTTTTTTTACACTTGATAATTCTTATTTAATAAACTCACCCGATTTTCGCTTCTATTGGGCAATTAGTAGATATAAATATCAAAAAGAGCATTTAGAAGAAACCTTTCAAATATTGCAAGAAGTTGAAAAAAGTGGTTTTAGAGAGGGGGAATTATACTTTGAAAGAGCTATGCTAAAATTTGGCTTAATTACCAATAATGAAAGCATCTGCCAAGATTTAGAATTAGCCTTGAAGTTGGGTGAGTTTCGTGCCGCTCATTATCAGTTTCTTTGTCCCTAACTGCCCCAAAACCATTTCTTGATAATTACCCAAAACTTATAGGTAGAAATAACTGAAAACTTGCATCGCAAAGCCTTCATAAGATACTGCACAGCCTCTCTCCGCTTTTTTGCCATTGCCAAGTGCAAAGAAATATACAAATAAGAATGAACCTCTATATTTGCAACTCCCTTTTTGCCATAAAAATTTTGTATCTGCTCATCTTGATATATGGTGAGTAAAAGAAAATTTAAACGTTTAACAAGTTTTTCAATATTAACATTCAAAACACTACGGCTATCGTGGTTAATCATTGAAGCACAAATAGTAGAAATTCCTTGTAAAGGATAGCGACTCGCCAGCCTCAACCACAGCTCGTAGTCTTCTGTACCCGAAAGTTCTCGGACTTCATTAAAAGGGTGTTGTAAGAGAATTTCCTTTTTTACAAAAACGCCTATACAGCTCAAATCATTCCCATATTGTAGAGTTTGGGCTACATTGGCTTGATGAACCTGCTTAAATAAAACCTTACCACTTTCATCTTTCATTTCATAGCTTAAAGCCCAAAATACACCATCAGGATTTTTTTGCAAAAATTCGTAAGCCGTCTGAAAATAATTCGGATAAAGCAAATCATCAGAATCCACAAAGGTAATGTATTTGCCTTTGGCTTGGGTTATGCCAAAATTGCGGGCTTTGGCACGCTCCCCATTAGGAATTTTGAAATAGCGTACTTTTTCAGAAAGGAAAGGAAAAACAACCTCCTCTGTATTATCGGTACTGCCGTCATCAATTACAAGTACCTCAAAATCAGAAAATTGTTGTTCAAGCACTGATTGTAAGGTTTGCGTAATGAGGCTGGCTCTGTTGTAAGTTGGAATAATTATGGAAAATAAAGGAGTAAGCATTATTACTCGTATAAACCCTCTAATTTTGCAATCATTGTTTGCAAGTTAAACAAATTCTGTATACTTTCCTTGCCGTTATGAATGATTTTATTTCGTAAAGCATTATTTTGAAGTAAGTTTTGAATGGCTTCTGTAATTTTTTCAGAATTTTGAAAAGGGACAACCCAAGCATTTTCCTTGTGCCGAATAAACTCTTTTGCAACTCCCGATAATGTAAAAACGCTGGGAATACCCGCCGCAAGAGCCTCAATATAGGTCTGTCCGAAGGCTTCTACTTGTGGGTTTATAGGCGTATGCACATAAATATCAAAAAGCTGATACAAAGCAGGTAAATCATTTTCAAATACAATAGCCGTGTAAGTATTAGAGGGTAATTTTTTAAGTAATTTTTCAATTTCAGTAGTATAATCTCCTTTGGCATTGGCTAAAACAAGATGAGCATTGGGATACTGCTGTAAAGTTTCTGCAAAAGCAGGAATAGTGTATTGGATACCCTTCCAATATGTCCAACGAGCAATTACCCCTATTACAGGATATTTGCCTCGTAAAGAATATTTTTGTCTCAACTCATCTACTAGCTCAGTAGGCACATTTTCAAATAATTCTAAACGAAAGCCGTGATGAATAAGACTGATTTTTTTAGGATTAACTTTTTCTTTTTCCACTAAGATTTCTTGCACATTTTCACTAATAGCCACAATATGTGTAGCCATTGCATTGATAAACCTATCGTACCAAACAGCTCTTGGAAAATACTCGTGATGAAGAGTAGCGTGGTGGCGGGTGAAAATTCGTTTTTTAATGCCTAAACTTTTTGCCGCAAGAAGCCCAAGTAGCGAAGCCGTAAATAAATGGCAATGTACTACTTGCGTTCCTATTTTTTTCAAAATTTTTCTAATTTTCCAAAAAGCAGAAAAAAGTTGCTTTTTGCTTTCATAATGCACAAAAAATGCAGGAATTTGCCTTGCTTTGAGCCAATTTTCTAAATAACTACCTTGCTTGCGATTGAGTAAAATAAAACTGATTTCAAATTTTTCAGAGTTCAATGTTTCGGCTATCCACTCAAAAGCAAGGGCTTTTTCTATGTCCGAGATGATGTATGTTACTTTTTTTCGCATAACCCAACAAAAAAACCTACTTTTCAGTAGGTTTTTGTTTTTTTAGTTGAACTTGTAAGTAAAATCTTTTACACGATACAACTCCTGCAAAGCCTGATAGTAAAAATTGCTTACATTCTGCTTTTGCGTATTCAGCAAATTATTTTTGTATTGTGAATAGTCTGCAATTTGAGGGGCAGGCATTTGCTCGGTAACTTCTATCACAATTACACCATTATCATCTCCAATAGGTTTGCTTCTTTTACCTTTCTGTAAGCCAAAAGCCGTACCTACGCCCACGGGGGTATATCCTGCGGTGCTGATAGAAGCATTTTGCATTGTAATATCGCGTGCCTCTTGCACAACAAAACCGCTGGCATATTTTTTAGCAAGCTCATCAAGCGAAACATTGCCATAGCTGTTCATTTTGCTGATGATTTGCTCCCTTTTTTTCAGGTTACGTACTTCATACTCCAAAGTTTCACGGAAATACTCTAAACTAGGTTCATCTTGCTCGGTGCGTGCCGTAAGAATAGGCACCACAAACATTCCCTGCTCTGGAATACGGATAGGCTTTTTAGGGAACTCTCCTACTTTTGCCTCGTTGAAAGCCCAAGAAATAAGCGGCTTGGCATTGGCAGGGATACCATCCACGCCTTGTGCATAAGGAGCTACTTTTTTGGCTACTTTTCTAACAAGTTTAGGGTCTTTTTCTATTTTCTTTTTGAAATCCTCATAAGTTTTCAAGCCCAACAAAAACTCTTCGGCTTGCAGGCTCACCTCTTCGGTTGTGTTTTGCGTAGCATAAATAGGACGCTCAATAATGGCAAGTTTGTATTTTTTATTGGTTTTAGGCTCGGTAATGCTAACAATGTGGAAGCCAAAATCCGTTTCAACCAAATTAGGAAGTAAACCTTTTTCTTTTGCTCCAAAAGTAGCTTTGCTAAAAGGGGCAACCATTGTTTTTTCATCATACCAACCCAAATCTCCCCCAATATCTTTCGTGCCATCACTGCCATATTGCTTGGCGGCTTTTGTAAAGTCAATTTCACCTGATTTGAGGCGAGCAAGCAATTTTTCCGCCTCTTTGCGTATGCTATCTTTTACTTTGGCATCTGCCCCTTTGGGTACTTGGAAAAGGATATGCTTAGAGCGTACAAAATAAGTGCTATCTTCTTTAATATCCGAAACCTTTACCATCATAAAGCTATTGCGATGCAAAAAGGGTCCTACAACTGCTCCTTTGAGCAAAGGACGATTTTCGGAATAAATACCATCGGGAATTTCTTTGGGATTGCGATACTTGAAATTCTTTTCATTACCTCTGGTTTTATTTACAGCAAAAGCCGAATCATCTTGGGCAAGAGCAAAATCTTTGGCAAGTTTGCGAAGCTCATCAGAAAACTCTAAGGTATCTTCTTTGGAAGGAGCAACGGTAAAAATCACATATTCAAAAGAACGACTTTCTGGGGCTTTGAAGCGTTTTTTGTTCTTTTTCAGATAATCCTCTAATTCTTTGTCTGTAATTTTTACGGCACTATCAGGAATTGATGTGTAAGGCACGTAAAAATATTTGAGTGCGAGCTTATTGTTTTGATTTTCATACTCCCTTTTCGCTTCTGCTTTGGTAACATACGCCGACTGTGAAAGCATTGCCGAGTATTTTTCTTGGATACGAGTTTCTACAAGCCCTTCTAAAAACATCTCCCAACGAGCCTTCACATCTGGATTGTTTTTTAGGTTTTTCAAAAATTCTTTTACAAATTTTTTATCAAATTTTTTAGTTACGCTATCCTGAAAAATCCCTGCACTGGCTACCTGTGGGTGGATAAAAATACTATCGCCTTCATACATTGCTTTTTTCTCTTTATCGCTTACACGCAAGCCCAAGGCTTCGTATTCAGGTTTAAGCATATTTTTTCGTAAATAAGCAGACCAAGCAAAGCGTATCAAATCGGCTTCGCTGGGGCGTTGTTGGGGCATATTAGTAGCATAATAACGCTCCGCTTCCATTATTTCTAAGGCTATATCATCAAGGGTGATTTCTTTGCCATCAAATACCCCTACTACTTTTTCTTGCCCCTTTTTACCTTTTTGGAAATAGCGGAAAAAATCATCTCCCACAATAAAAAGTGCCAGACCTATGGCAATAACACCTACGATAATACCTGCTTTTTCTCGGATTTTACCAATAACAGCCATTTTTGATAGAAATTTATTTCACACAATTTTTGAGCGTGCAAAAAAACAAGATTTTTATGTGAAATGCAAATTTATAGATAGGAAATTTTGATAGGTATGCAGTGGAAGTGTCTGCTTTGCCACTTCCACTTTCTTGCACTGCTGAAATAAAAAAATTAAGCGGTTTTCCGTTGAGGGATTTGCAAGATATGCCCGCACCGAGAGCATTTGTGCAAGTTGGGATTATTGTTGAATTTAGCAAATACTTCGGGGAGTTGCTTTTCAATGTTGGTGAGTTTGAAATACTCATCGTAGAGTTTGTTGCCGCAATTATCGCAATACCACTGAAAGCCATCAGTATCTTGGGGTTTTCGGCGTTCTTCTATCACAAGCCCGATAGTTCCTGCGGGGCGTTGGGGCGAATGAGGGATTTTGGCATTGAGTAAATAAATTTCACCTTCACGGATAACAATATCCTTGAACTCACCGTTCTCAATGATTTTGAGCGTCATATCCCCTTTGATTTGATAAAAAAATTCAGGGGTTTCGTTGTAGTGATAGTCTTTTCTTTCATTGGGTCCGCCTACAATCATTACAATCATATCGCCACCCGGATAGACTTCTTTATTACATACAGGGGGCTTCAAGAAATCTTTGTTTTCTTCCACCCATTTCAAAAGATTTTGTACATTGATGCTTGCCATAAGATTGTGTTGTTTTATTTCAATCGCTTCTGAAACCTAAAATGCTCAAAATAGCCTTTATTCTATTTTTCTGAGGTCGTGTGATATTGGCTTCTTCTTTTTGCTCCTGTTCTTTTTGCTTTTGCTCTTCTTGTTTAGCTTTGGCTTCTTGCTCTTGCTGTTGTTTGATTTTCTGCTCTAAAATCGCATTTTCACGATTTTGCTTGAATTTTTCATAAAAACTCTCCTCTTTTTCTGCTTCTTTCTTTTTGGCTTCTTCGGCGGCTTTCTTTTGCTTTTCAATGAGTTCGTTGTGCTTACGCATTAGCTCATCAAGCCTATTCTTATAGGCTTCGGCATTGTGAAATAGTTTTTCTTTTTTATCGTTTTTTTCGGTTTTATCCTGAGTCGAAGCATTCTTTTTGGCAGTAGTTTCTGTTTTGCGAAACGAACCAACTTTTGTGGAAGAGGTGGGTTCTACTTTTTTATCAAGAATTGCCTTGCGAAGTTGATAATCGTAAAAATTGCGTTTAATAGCATTAGAAAGCACTGAATAAGCCTCTTTTATATCCATAAACATCTGTTCGGCTTCGACATTACCCGGATTGAGGTCAGGGTGCCACTTCTTTGCCAAGTTCCTATAAGCACTTTTTATCATTTCTACCGAAGCACTTTCGGGTACTTCCAGAATGGTATAATAGTTTTTCAAGGCTTTTGAAAGTTTTAGTTGATTGAAAAATCAGCGTTTTTCAGGATTTTCATTTCGCAATAATGCTAAAATTTGAGATAAAAAACAAATGATGAACAAATAAAAAATTACAAATTAAACTTGTAGTTCAGAAATAAGTTTTTTATTTTTGAAAAAATTTTAGAGCAATGAAAAAGTTTGGCTACTTATTTCCATTCATTTTACCTACTTTGTGGGTATGGGGCTACTATCAGGGCGGCATCTGGAACTATGCCACTGTGCTATTTGCTTTTGGCATTATTCCTATTTTTGATGCTATTTTGGGGATAGACAAACACAATTTTCCCAAAGAGGCTGAAAAACAAATCAGCGAAGAGTGGTACTACAAAGGAGTTTTGTATCTGTGGGCTTTTTTGCAAGTTGCTTTGCTTGTATGGGCTTGCTATGCAGTTTCGCTGAATACTTTGCAAACTTACGAGTATGTGGGCTTTTTGTTGAGCACTATGACGGTGCTTGGGGGCGTAGGTATCACGGTGGCACACGAATTGGGGCATAAAAATAGTCGTTTTGAGCAGATTTTAGCAAAAATCATATTAGACACCGTTTTTTACAGACATTTTTTCATAGAACACAACCGAGGGCATCACGTCAATGTCGCTACCCCCTTAGACCCCGCTACTGCCCGTAAAAATCAAAGTTTTTACAGATTTTGGTGGCAAAGTGTATGGGGAGGTATCCGCAGTGCTTGGAAAATTGAGGCAAAAAGATTAGAAAAAAAAGGGAAATCTCCTTACAGCATAGAAAACGAACTATGGAACTGCCTTGTTGAGCCTTTATTTTTGATGATAACCCTCGTAGCTTTCACAAGCCTTGTACAGGGTTATTTTACGTGGCAAGTAGGTGTATTTTACCTTTTGCAGAGTGTATTGAGTTTTTCACTTTTAGAAGCAGTAAATTATATTGAACACTACGGCATTACCCGCCGTTTGCTTGAAAATGGCAAATATGAACGCGTAGAGCATTTACACTCTTGGAATGCCAGCCATCTATTGAGCAACTTTTTTCTTTTTCAGCTACAACGCCATTCCGACCATCACGCCTACGCCAGTCGCAGGTATCAGATACTCAGACATTTTGAGGATAGCCCCCAACTACCCGCAGGCTACCCTACAATGATACTTCTGGCACTTATTCCGCCGCTTTGGTTTGCCGTAATGAACAAGCGTTTAGATGATTGGGAAAAAAGTGTTTATGAGGCAAGGAACGCTTGAATTTACATTCCTTGCAGTTTTCTAACTTTTTCTACAATCCAATGCGGTGTGGCGGCTTTCTGTCGTTTGTGATAATCGTAACTTACAATGCGTGCAATGGCTTTTGTAGCTATCCTCTCGTGTTTTTTACTGATAATGATGCTTTCCATTGTGTAGCTAAACTCATCAGGAAAATCTATGACTTTTGTTCCTAAATACATCAAATCGGGGTAGGCTAATGGCATTTTGTACTGAATGTTAATTTCAGCCAAAATAGGACCTATACCTGTCCCAAAATTGCCCGCTTCGCCTTCGGCAATAAGGTCTAAATAGGCTACCCTCGCCGATTCGGCATAGCGAGCATACATTACATTATTTACGTGATGAGCCAAATCCATATCGCCCCATTGAACAGGCAACTCAATAACGGCATAATAGCCTTGCAATAGTTCTTTAACTTTCTCTGTCATAGGTGGTTGTTTAGTATTGGGTAGTTAGTAGTTAGTAGTTAGTATTGAGTATTGAGTATTGAGTATTGAGTAGTTGGGTAATTATTCACTTTGAAAAGTTTTCATATATGCTTCTCCCAAGTGGAAAAGCCCAATATGCTTTCTGTACGAATTGAATAAATTTTTAGTATTTTCGTCGTAGAGTTCAGCAAGTGAGGTCATCATTTTGGCTTGAATGATTGTTTTATGCCTAAAAATTTCCAAAATATTGACCTGCGGAATAATGTAGAGCCAGGCTTCTTTGGAACGCACTACCGCATTATACACCCTTTCGCTATTTTCAATCAGGGCATTGATACCAATAGCCAATCCTTTTTTTACCAAAGCAAGCATTTCAAAGCTATCTTGGTGGTCTAAATTGAGTTCTACCACTCCACTTTTAAGGATATAAAGAGCTTGGGAGGGGTCGTTGCGGAAAAAAATTGCTTCATTTTGCTTGTATTCTCGTAAATGCAAAAATGGCAAAAACTCTTCCATTTCCTTTTCAGTAAGGCGTTCAAAGAGTTTTACATTTTTGAAAAAATCAAAAATTTCTTTTTCTTGCGTGCTATAAACCTTTCGAAAGGGATTGAGTAACTTCATATTCTCCGATTTTTCGCTATATTAACGAAAAATTTATTTTTCTGATGCGTTATTTCATAGAAATTTCTTACAAAGGCACGGCGTATTCGGGCTGGCAAATCCAGAAAAATGCTTTAAGTGTGCAAGAAGTAATAGAAAAGGCTCTTTCCGTGAGCTTGCGAGAAAAAATTGAAATAGTAGGCAGTGGCAGAACCGATACAGGCGTACACGCTTTGCAACAATTTGCTCATTTTGATTATTCCTCTCCCCTTCCCTTACAAATTCTTAGAACTTGGAATGCTCTACTACCCTCCGATATTAGTATTTTGAACCTATACGAAGTTTCCCCAGAGGCTCACAGCCGTTTTAATGCTATTCGGCGAACTTATCAGTACCGAATTGTTCAACATAAAAATAGCTTTTTACAAGGTTTGGCATATTACTTTCCACAAAGATTAGAGATAGAAGCTATGCAAGAAGCCTCGCAAATTCTTTTACAATATGAAGATTTTGAAAGTTTTAGCAAAATAAAAGCCGACACGCCTCATTTCAAATGTAAAATTATGGAGGCTTTTTGGCAAAAGCAAAGAGATTGTATCAGTGGGCAAGACTTGCTGATTTTTCAAGTTTCAGCAAATCGTTTTCTTTGGGGAATGGTGCGAGCCATTGTAGGCACACTTTTAGACGTAGGCAAAGGAAAATTAAAGGTAGAAGACTTTGAAGAAATCATCAAAGCACGCGACCGAAGCAAGGCTTCTGCCGCCGCACCCTCTTGTGGCTTATATCTTAGCAAAGTAGAATATCCTTTTAATTTGTATTCTATCAATATTTAGTCGTCCCTTAATAACTCTGTTTACCAAAAAATTAAAGAGAAACAATAGAAATTTCTTTCCAAAAAAATGAATTTTAAGATGTTTTTTCGTGTTTAGAGCGATAATGTTGCTATGAGCTACATCATCGCCCTCAAAATCCTATACAACTTCAAGTATAAAAAACTGAAAATATAAAACTTACATACTTTTTCACAAGCGGCTAGTTACTCCATAGTTTCTCCCAAAAACTAATAAAAAAGCATTTACTATTCCTCTACGCCATTTTTATTAATGTTCACATTATCATCACTATCCTCACCTCCTAAAACTCCCAGAAAACAATCTTCTTTGTTTGTTTTCTCATCTTTGCACTTTTGTTTCCAGAAATATCTATACTTATTTTTTGTTTTTATCTCTTGCAGTGTATTTAGATTAAAGAGTTGAGCACTATTAGAGCAATAATTGACGGCTGCAATCCCCAAAGAATTGATATGAATAGAAGAACTTTTAACAGGAAGTACTTGTTTCTTGGTATTAAGGTCGTAGATGCCAAATAAATGATACCCATTTGAGCCATCACTACTCCCGCAAACATCTTTCTGGTACTTTTCAGAATTTTTTACAATATTGTTGTAAATATCTGTATCCAAATTTCTAATGTAGAGTTTGTCCTTAATTTCACCCGAATTTACATCAATCACCCAAACTTGATTATTATCAGCTCTGCAAAAGAGGAGATTTTGTTTGGCTACAAAACGATGCTCCACGACATTTTCAAGCCCTTTGATAATGGCACCATTCAGATAAGCATTAGAAGCATTATTTTTAAGACTAATTTTTCCGTATGTTTTGTCGGGGCGAGCAATGCGTTTTAGGCTCTGTTTGTTTTCAACTATAAAGCTATGGTAAATAAAAAGTTCTTTATCGCCTTCCATTTTATCTGTGTATTCTTTCAAAATTAGCCTAACACCACTCATCGGTTCATAATAGAGATTAGAAAAGTTACTAATTGCTCTTTCCCAAGTACTATACGCATTGAACTTGTCAATATATTTCTTATTGGGGAGCAAATCTCCTTCACTCCAGCCATAAATCCTTCGTTTATATTTGCCGTTATTATCTTTGTAGGCAGTCCAGAAATACAGCAATGGCGAGCCTTGAAGAACTATGTTTTCTAATAGTTCTATATTTATCAAATCAGTATCGGGAGCAATTACTATATAGTTGTTTTTGGTATCCAATAAGCCCAAACCTTTTTGCTGAGCAGTTTCAATGATTAGCAAGTCCTCTGCATAACCACTCTCATTGTCCGAATGTGTTTTATTTAAGTAGCCCTTACTAATAAAGGGAGTAGGATAATTTTTGCCATCAGCAGTATAAATTAGTAAATTTTCATCTTCTTGTTTTTTATTCCATTTGCCACCTTTGGGAAAGTTGGGCAGTGGCTTATTTGTTTCCCATTTGAGGTTAGCGGCTTCGGGGTATTTACTTTTTATGAGGTCATTGATGCGTTTGCCCATTGCTTCTCGGTACTCCTTAGTGATATTTTTACCCTCAAAATCAAAGTAAATAGGCATAAAACTTGTTTCGTAGATAGCTAAGGCAAAATCACTTTTATCCTTCATTTTTTGGTTGTAGGTTTTAGGATAATTGGAATAATACCCCTTTTCTTCCCATATTTTTTCCACAGAACTTGGCACGCCGTTTTTGTATTTCATCACATAAACAGCGTTGTAAGGCTCGCTACTGGGCTTATCTTCCAAGAAAGTGAAGTTTTTTTCTACATCTTCTTTTGAAGCATTGGCTATTCTGGCGTTTTCTGAAAACAGGCTTTTCTCTGTTTCAAAAAATACTTCATTGGTAGCCAATGCCACATACATATATTTGCCAGATGCTTTAATTTCAATGTAGCCTCTGCTTTTTGTATAATCTATGGAAGTAGCTTCAGCTTTTTGTAGCTCAAAAAGAACCTTTTTCTTTTTGGTATCTTCGTAAGTAACCAGCTTTGAGGCGGAGCCGCTATATTTCCATTCGCAGGTTTTACAGGGTTTCACCAAGACTTTATTTTGAGTTTTGGCTTGGCTAAAAATAAGCCAAAACAATGCCGAGAGCGTAAGTATTTTTTTCATAAAATTTCAATTTTATGAAGCAATTTTACGCCGAAATATGATGCGTTGCGGAAAGTTTTTAACGAGTTGCTACAAAACCTTTACAGAAATGAGGTTTGGTTTTACGAAAAGAACTTGTTTTAGAAAAACGTTTATAGCAACAATAATGATAAAATCTTTAGGATTTGATTTTCAAGGATAAATTCTCTCATAAATTAGTCTGGATTAAGCGTAAAAAAGGAAAGATTACACAGATACGTGCTTGTGTAATACTTTCCTTTCTTAACTTGTAAATTAAGCCTTTTACTGCACTACCAATTTGTAAGTTTGCTTACTTGAAAGTGTAGTTACTTCCAAAATATAGACACCTTTTGCAAGTGAAGCTATGTTAATTTCTTTTTGGTAGTTAGTGTTCATCAGTAATTTACCGCTTGCAGTAAAAACTTCTTGCCCCAAAGCATTCATCAAACGCATATTTACAGGGGTATTTTCAAAACTTGCCATTGTTAGATGTATCTTTTCGGTGGCAGGATTGGGATATACAGCAATAGTTGTTCCTTTTCCCCATTCAGCTACAACTATATTGCTATAAGCAATTCTTCCTGCTTCTTCTATACGCAAACGATAATAGTTTTTACCAAATTTAGGATTATTATCCCAGAACTCGTAGTTTTCTACACTTTGAGCACTGATAGTTCCAATAGGGAAAAACTCTTTGACATTATAGCTTTTTTCTACTACATAACGCTCTATATTTAGCTCATTGGCTACTCGCCACAACAAACGTATGCTTTCAATCTGAGTTTGAGCAGTAAAATCAACGAGTTGTACAGGTAGAGGGTTAGGTGGCAAACCCATACCAAAACCTGAAAATCCATTTGCAAAGCCTCCTTCTATCCAAAAATCTGCACCAAAAGTACCTTGCGAAGTGGGAGAGCTTTGAGTACTTGGCGAACCAATAGTTGCCGAACTAATTGCTCCTGCATATTTATGCACTACAGCGGCGGTGCGGGTCTGACCAGTAGCAGTTTCCCAACCCGTTACTTCGGCATTGGTATAATACAATCGCATATTATACGCTCCTGATGGGTTGTTGGTTGCAGGAATTACTCGGATAGTTTTACTTGCCAAATATTCTGCTACGGGTGTAGTAGTAAATTGCACTGCTCCTGTTCCTGCTCTATCTACATAGACTTGAGTACAGCCGTAGTTGTGTGAAGTCGTATTTTCTATACGAGCTACTAATCTGCCATTAGCAGGGTTATAAGCATAATTAAGTGAATTGGGACCCAGATACAAACGATTTGCCATTGCGGGAGCGGCAAAGGTATTGGTTTCAATGGTTACGCCTGTATAAGGCAGAGCTTCCACTACAATATTATCTATCACAAAAGCAGGTTGGTTGGCTACAGAATTGTCATTATCCCAACGCCAAGCCAAATGAAATTGTTGCCCTTGCAAGGCAGCAGGCAAATTCACCATACGTGCAGTAGTTGTAGTAACTCCTCTGTAAGGTGAAGGATTAGCCCCTTCTATCAATACCCAAGTAGTAGGTGAAGAAGCCAGCGAGTAATACAGGGAGCCATAATCATAATCTGTACTTCCCACTCTTTCTCCGTTACATTGAAAATTAAAAGTTACCCTTAACTGATTATTGGGATAGGCTGTTGCATTGATGACAGGGGTTTGAAACAATGCGGCACCAGCAGCAGTAGCACTATAATTTCCGCTGGCAGCACTTTGGGAAATATAAGCACTATTTGTACCATTCAGAACTCTTTGCGTACCCACACGCCAAATATTTACTGCACCTGAAGAAATATATTGTGTCCAACCTGCCGCTGCACCACTTTCAAAATTTTCAGAAAACAAAGTAGCTCCCGCAACAGAAGGTTGTGGGTGATTATCGTTATCGCTAACAGAAAGTGTATGCGTATTGTTGGTAGAACTGATTTGAGCTGTACCGCTTACAATTGTTAAGTCAAAGGTAACGTTTTCCAGCACTTCAAGAGCAGGGTCATCATACACTCTGATTTGGAAATTTTGATTAGCTACACTTGCCGCAGGGAAAGTTACCGTAGAATTAACTATATCAAAATCTACCCCATTGATAGCTGTACCACCCGTAACATTCAGCCCTACTACTACACTACCAGTGGGTGCCAAATTGATTTGTACAGGGATATTTACAAGTACAAAAGGACGACAATCGCCTACAAGCGGGGCATTTGTATTGTTTTCAGCAGCAGTGCTTGTAGTATTTACAAATGATACTCTTGGCATTTGGTCTATGACACGAATGTTATCCAAACGCAAAAA
>NZ_JBRCWE010000014.1:0-8756 GCF_053497555.1 Raineya sp.
AAAATTTTTTTTACAGCCTTAAAATATCCAAAAATAATCTGATAACCAAGAACTTGATTTTTTATGTAGAAAAAATTGTCTTTGCCATAAATTTTTTATACCTTTGCACCCAAATTCAGGTATCACTTAAAATTTTACAACCTATATGGCAATTACTGCACAAGATGTGAATAAACTTCGTCAGATGACGGGTATGGGTATGATGGACTGCAAGCAAGCCCTTACCGAAGCGAATGGTGATTTTGAAAAAGCCATTGAATTTTTACGCAAAAAAGGTGAAAAAATCTCTGCTAAACGTGCCGATAACGAAACCAAAGAAGGGGTTGTAATGATTTACACCAACGAGGCACAAAACGAAGGCATTATGTTTGCTTTCAACTGCGAAACTGAATCCGTAGCTAAAAACGCCGAGTTCAATGCTTTGGCTGAAAGAATTATGAAAGAAGCTATTGCTCAAAAACCTGATACTATTGAACAATTGATGCAACTGACTTCAGAAGGTAGAACTTTGCAAGAGTATGTTACAGATTTTATTGGAAAAGTAGGCGAGAAAATTTTAGTTACGGCTTATGCCAAAGTAGCAGGTGAAAAAGTAACCTCTTACTTACACAGCAACAATAAACTTGGGGTGCTTGTGGTTTTAGAAGGTACAAATGGAGTAGATTTCAAAGAAATAGGTAAAGATTTGGCTATGCAGATTGCCGCAATGAACCCTATTGCCGTAGATAGAGCCGATGTACCTCAGCATATCTTGGATAAAGAGCTTGAAATCGGTATGGAGCAAGCTCGCAACGAGGGCAAACCTGAGAATATGCTTGAAAAAATTGCACAAGGCAAAGTGAATAAATTTATCAAAGAAAGCACTTTGCTCAATCAGGAGTTTGTAAAAGATAGCTCAAAAACAGTGGCTCAATATTTGCAAGGCATCAGCAAAGATTTGAAAGTTGTTACTTTCAAACGTATTTCAGTTGCCTAAAAAGCAAATGCTATATTTTAGACGCTGTAAGGAATACGCTTCTTTACAGCGTTTTGTTTTCTTGAAAAATATTAAAAACTATGAAAAACTTTCAGAGTATTGTGTTGTGGGTACTTGTTTTGGGACTGATAGGTTACACTATTTATGACAAAAAATTTAATAACGTATTATATGAACAATACCAAGATGGCTCTTGGCATCAGACACAACTTATAGATTTTCGCTTGCCCGAAAGGCTGTACTTTGCCGATGAACCTGTGCCATTGGAAGATATAAGCGTGCGGCAACGTTTAGACCGAGAATTTTATGTATTCATTTTCTCTCACGCAGGTACAGCAATGACTATCCGAAGGGCTAATCAGTGGCTTCCTCGTTTTGAGAAAATCCTTTCAGAAATGGGAGTACATACAGATTTTAAGTATTTGCCTATTATTGAAAGTAATTTGATGCCCCAAGCGGTTTCGCCTATGGGGGCGGGTGGTTTGTGGCAAATTATGCCCGAAGTAGGCAAGCAATATGGCTTGGAAATCAATGAGGAAGTAGATGAACGCTTTCACCCTATCAAGGCGGCGTATGTGGCGGCTCGGATACTGAAAGAGAATTACCAAAAATTTGGCAGTTGGGCACTGGCGGCGGCGGCTTACAATGCAGGTGCAGGTTATTTGGAGGGAGTGATAAACTTTCAAAAGCAAAAATCTTATTACGATTTGTTTCTGTATCCCGAAACCGCTCGCTACGTAATTCGTTTGGTAGCTTTTAAGCATATTTACGAAAATCCTCAAAAATATGGCTATCAGATGAGACAGGAAAGTTTGTATTATTTCCCACCTTTACGAAAAATAAAAGTTACAGAAAACATCACCGATTTGGCTGATTTTGCCGAAAAATATGGAGTTTCTTACCGCACACTTATAGAATACAATCCCTGGATAAAAGGCAAAACGCTTAGCATCAAAGAAGGAAAAACCTATGAAATAGAGCTTCCTTATCCTCGCAATGAAGGTGAAGTGAAAAACAATAAAGATAGTTTGAAAAAAATGAAAGTAGAAGAATAAAAAATGAAAAAGGTGTGGTGTTTAGGCAGGTAATTCTTTTTTGAGCAAAGTAAGAAATTCTTTCATACGCTTGAGAGCCGCAATGGTTCTCAATTTTTCTTTCATCTCTTTGGAGCGATTACGCATAATTTCTTTGGCGGCGTCCAAACGATAGCCCTCTACTTTGGTGAGTTGGTAAATGAGTTGTAGGTCTTCAATGTCTTCTTTGGTAAAACGTCTGTCGCCCTTGCTATTTTTAGAAAATTGAAGCATATCAAACTCATTTTCCCAAAAGCGAATAGTAGAAGGAGGTACCTGTAACATTTCGGCTACTTCGCTAATGGTATAAAAAAGTTTGCCTTCTTGATTAAGGTCTAAAATTGTACTTTTCTCATAATTGTCTTTCATAAGCGTAAAAGTTTAAGAAAAAACACAAAAAAATACTTGAAAATTCTGTCATAAAGATATGAAATAAAAAATTAAAAATCAAGTTTTTACGAAAAAATTTTTTAATATTTTTTGTAAAACAAATAAATTTTTAATCATATAAATTAAAATCGGACAAATCAGGATTGTACTTTTTTTTGCGAGCAAGTTCGTACTTGTAGATGGTTTCGCTAAGAAGTTTCAGAAAAGGCATAGCTTCGGTGGCGTACTCATAATTATTGTCGTTGAGAATTTCGTTGCGGTTGGTATGAATAACAGCAGTGAGAAAAAACTCTACTTTATTTTCAAAATCTACAATGTAGGCGGAGTCAATGGCAAAACCATAAGCCAAACCTACAATATTAAACACTCTAATTTTAGGTTTGATGGGAGCTGTGGGATTTTGTCCGTATATGAAATATTTTTTGTATGTATCAAAAAATCCTTGTTCAGGGCGATAGGCAGTGAGCTTGCCTTCACGGGGATATGCCCCCATCATTTTT
Organism: Raineya sp.; assembly: GCF_053497555.1. Classification (NCBI taxonomy): domain Bacteria; kingdom Pseudomonadati; phylum Bacteroidota; class Cytophagia; order Cytophagales; family Raineyaceae; genus Raineya; species Raineya sp. The sequence goes on from NZ_JBRCWE010000014.1 coordinate 2,940, forward strand.
CTGACAAAACTTAATTGCTCTTGGGTGAGGTTAAATCTTTTTTGCGGTGGTAAGGCTTCGGGCAAAAGAGCCGAAATTGTAATTTCGTGCAAATATAGAAGTGGCAGAAAATTGTTTTGCGAAAAATCCATAGGGCTATACTGCAATCTGCCACTCATATCTACAAAGGCTTTGCCCAGCGAAACATTTAAGAGGGGATAAAGCGTAGAATCGTTACAGGTTTCGGGTTCTTTGTAAATGAGACGAAGTTGAGAGTCGTAAAACAGAGTGGCATTGGTGCATTTGTTTTGCTCGGTAGTGTAACAGGAACTTCCGAGCCTTCGGACTATTCGGAGGCTATCATAGCCTTTTTGAGCAAGTTGGGTATGAATATATTTTTGCCCTAAAAAATCATACAGACGAGCAAAGGAAGGGTTATCGCTTACCAGTAGCATTTGTTCAATGTATTTGGCTAAGCAAGGAGGGGAGGGGTCGTTGGCTAAATTGCCTATAGCCCCTTCGGGACAGAATTTACCTGCCATACTACTCATACGAGTAAAATGGTTGATAACTACATCTTCTTTTTCTTGGTTGATTTTATTAACTTTCTCTAAACTCAAAAGGGTAATAGGCAATTTGATGGTGCTTGCAGGGTAAAAATAGTTGTTTATATCAACATTGTACTTAAATGTTTTTAGTATAGGTTTATTTTGTTCGTCTCTGTCTATTTGTGAGTAAATGATTTGAATACCATATTCTTTCCGTTCTAGGTACTTTTTGAAATTATCGTATTGGGTATAGAGTACAAGTTCCAAAGGATTGGGAGGATTCTTTTTTTGAGCTAAAAGAACTTTGAAGCTAAAAGTAAAACTCACACAAAGAAAAATTGTAATTGCTTTCATAGTGCTTAGTGTATTTGAGTTGGGCTATAAACAAAAGCCCATAAGTTTTTGACTTACAGGCATTTGAATTGTTTTGAAAAAATCTTTTGCAGAAAAAATTACTTTTTCTTTTTCGGTTTTTCTTTGGGTTCTTCTTTTTTCTCTTCTATTACTTTTACTTCCAAGTCTTTATCGGTTACTTTTCCTACTTTTTTAGCAAGCATTAGGTTAGAGCTTCCTTCTCTGAACTGATAACCAATGCCAAAAGGTAAAGGTTTTACATTTTCTTTATTTCGGTATGCTTCACGCATCGCGGTTTGGTAGCGGTTGCTGAAAAGGCTGATAGGACCCGCATATACGCCGTAGAAAGTTTTTTGCCATTTACTATCGTCCGAGAAGTTGGAAAGAGGCATACCAGAGTCGTCTTGCAAAACGTATTGGCTATTTTTCAGAATTATATCGCGAATGATTTTGAAATTATAGTTTTTGCCTGGTGCCTGAACAGAATACATCAGGTAAGAAGCGGCTTTCAGGTAGGTAGCTGTGGGTTTGAGTTTTTCTAAGTATTTCCTGAAATCGGGGTTTTCTTCTAATAAGCCATAATCGGAAAGGTTGGCACTGAAATAAACTACGGAACGAATTTTATCATCATTTTTTCTTTTGTAGAAAATTCGGTTGCCATATACAACTTTTTTCTTTTTGTTGCTGCTATCAACTTTTTCCTTTTGCTCATTGGTAGGTATCAAATTGCCTTCGGTATCAACTACAACCTTTTCATAATAGGTAATAGTATTATCTAATTGGGCTAAATATAGCATAATCAGGTGAATGGTGCCATCAACTTCAATAGAGCGTCTGCCTGTCAAATCCACAGCCATATCGTTGGTGCGAAAAAAACTGAATTCGGCTAAAAAATATCCTGCTTTATTGAGTGCCGAAAAGTAATTGGTTTGTTTTTTGGCAATTTTTTCTACATTGAGCGGATTGCCAATAGGCTCTAAACCTATCATTATGGTTTCATCAAGATTAGGAAAAAACACTTGGGCGTGCAAGAAATCTGCCCCACTAAAAGGATAAAATAAGGTACCCCCTTTCTGATTGACTTCTTTCAGCTCTGCATCAGCCCAAGTACGCATTTTAGCAAGTTTCCCTTCTTTGAGCCTTTGCCATTTCCGATTGCTTTCTTGTGAATAGCCTTTCCAAGTTTCAGTTTTTTCGTATTCTTGCAGTGGGTTGCTTTCTTCTTGGGGCAGACCCGCAATAAAACGAGCTATTTCGTTATACTTCTTATCCGTTGGAATAACTCTTTCCTTTTTACGCTCTTTTACAAGCGTATCAGTAGTTTGAGTAGCTTGATTTTGCTTAGTATTCTTATCGTTTTTACAACTTGTAAAAAGATTGATGCTTACAACTATGGCAAGTGCTAAACTTATTTTTTTCATAACGGTTGATATATTAAACCTTTTTCTCTTGTAATCTTTTTTGATTGATTTTATCACTGATTAAAAAAACAGCAAAACCAGATAGTAGAGAGCCTATTGCCAAAATAGCAGGCATTACTTGTGAAATATAACTTTTTTCAGGGCTTAATCCTATACCGAAAACAGCTTTGAGAGAAGGGAATATGCGTTGCTCAAAAAGAAAGAACATTGTCCAAGCAGTACCTGCAATAAAAATAAGCGTAGTGATAGGGTAGCCCCAAGCCTTATAGGCTAAAAAACTTTCTTTTTCTCTGAATCGTAGAATAAATACCCCTAAAACCGTTGAGATAGTGAAAATTTCAAGCACAAAGGCAATGGCATAAAGCACGTCATTGAAACTTGAAGTAAGTACCAGCACTATGGCTATGCCCGATTGCAAAAAAATGGCTAAAACGGGTACACCTTTGCTGTTGGTAGTAGCGATATGCTTGAATATTTCAAAATCTTCGCCTATGGCTTTCGTTACGCGAGGACCTGCAAAAACCATTGCACTGATAGAAGAAACCAGTAGTAGGGCTATCATACTTGCCATTATTTTTCCACCCGCTTTACCAAAAATCATCATTGCAGACTCATACCCTACGTCTAATTTTCCTGCGAGTTGCTCAACAGGGGCGGTGTATAAAAAAACAAAATTCAGTAAAACATAGGCAAGCATTACAATCATTGTACCTAAAAAAAGCGATTTAGGAACGTTTTTACGAGGGTTTTCAATTTCGCCTGCAAGGTAAGCGGAAGCGTTCCAGCCCGAGTAGGCAAAAGATACATACGCCAGCGATACAGCAAAGGCAGGTTGCCACACATAGTTCCAATCGCCACTTTGTGGAAGCACCGAAATACTTTGTGGATTGGGGGTAATAATAAAGCCAGCCAGTATGAAAACACTGATTAAGAGCAATTTAACGGCTGTTGAGTATTGCTGAAAAAAACTGCCTTTTTTTACATCTGTGGCGTGAATGAGCGAAATGAGCAAAATAGTAGCTACTGCAATAATTTTTTGAAAAATAGGGTATTCATTTTTGGAGGCAAAAATTGCATCGCTAGCGTATTCGCCAAGAGCCATAGCAGCAAGAGCAATGGGTGCGGCAAAGCCTACGGTGGCAGAAACCCAACCTGAAAGAAAACCGAAGCCTCGGTGGTAAATTTGTGAAAGGTAATGATACTCTCCGCCTGAGCGAGGCATACGAGCCGCGAGCTCTCCGTAGTTGAATGCTCCGCAGAGAGCAATCACCCCGCCTACTATCCATAGAAGTAGTAGAGGAAAGACAGATTTGATATCCAGAGCTTGAAATCCTAAACTGGTGAAAACGCCTGCTCCTATCATATTAGCAATAACGATAGAAACGGCAGTCAGAAAACTTACCTGCGTTTGCGATTGAGAGGTATTGGACATTTGATTAGTTTATTATTTATGCGTAAGGCTACAAAACTATACGATTTGCATTATTATCACAAATTTTTTGATAAAAATGTTTTGTAGGTTAAGAAGCGAGTAGCAATACATTCAATTTATAACGCAAGTTTATTTTAAGGGTTCAAAATGAAGCTATATGAACTATATAAGATTACAATTGTAAGGTTCTGTATAACTTAATTATTTGAAAATTTTCTTATGACCTCTTCGCTTGTAAAAAACTTCAATTGCAAAGGTTTGTAAGTCAAATCTTTTACAATTTAACATAATATTTTTTATTCCTGAATTTTAACGTTTCTTGAATCCACAGCCCCCAAAGAGCGATTTTGACGAGAAGCGAGTTCTAAAATCTTGTCGTATTGTTCGGGGGAGAGGTCGTTGTAGAAGTAATATACGGGGTTTACTTTTTCACCTTTGTAAATTACTTCGTAGTGCAAATGGGGGGCAGTTGAAAAGCCCGTACTACCCACATAACCGATACATTCGCCTCGTTTTACTTTTTGTCCAAGCCTTACATTGAAACGAGAAAGGTGGGCATAGAGCGTGGTATAATCTTCGCTGTGCTTGATTTGAATTTCATTGCCATAGCCACCAAAATTGTTGTTGGCTACTACTACTTCGCCATCGGCAGTGGCATAAATGGGGGTTCCGTGGGGTGCGGCAAAGTCTATACCTGGGTGGAATTGGGCACCACCAAAAATAGGGTGAAAACGCATTCCAAAACCTGATGAAAGGCGAGTAAGTTCTTTATTAGAAATAGGCTGAATGGCAGGAATACGAGAAAGGCGGTCTTCTTTGTTTTTTGCCATTTGCATTATTTCATCATACGATTTGCTTTGTACGTACATTTTACGCTTGAGCATATCTACTTTTTGCAAAGTATTGAGGATAAGTTTTTCGGTTTGCAAGCCCTTTTGGAGTAAATCGCTGTATTTTTCAGTACCGCCTGCTCCTGCTATGCGTATTTCTTTGGGGATAGGGTCTGCGGCGAAAATCACTCTATACACTTTATCATCTCTTTCTTGCAAAGAACTAAGCACTTTATCGGATTCGTCTAATTTTTTATTGATAAGCTGGTAGTAGCTTTTGAGTTCCTCTACCTCGCGAGCCAGCTCAAGCTCTTTATCCGACTTGTGAAATTTGGCGTAGAGAAAGGTAAATAAAACACCAAACAGAGAAGCCAGCACAACAATACCTGCTATATTGAGAAATAGCTCCCATTTGCTAACCTGAACTCTTTCGTAACGGCAAGAGTCGGTATCGTAATAATATTTGATTTTAGCCATAAAGCAAAAAATAGTTTTGTTTGTGTAAAACGACTAAAACATTGTTTAATTGCAAAATACAAAGGATTTTTTCATTAAAACAAACACCCCTCTAATATATGTACGCTGTTTAGTAAAAAAAGTTTCATCAAAACACAAAAATATTTTCGAACAAAGCTAACTATTTCATCTTTTACTTCAAAGAAAAACTTGCAAAAATCTGATTTTTAACCTTTCAAAATTTATACTTTTTTTATTAAAAAACTTTGTATTTCAAAGTAAAATAAACACAAAAAACAAAGAAAAACAAAAACAACAAAGGCGAAAATTAAAAGAAAAGAGGGGAGAGAACGAAAAAGCAATTTTTATGAGTTAATAAAAAAGAGGGAATAAATCCCTCTTGCCACAAACTTTTCTTTTAGGATAGTTTATTTGAACCTACTTTTGAATTTCTCTAAATCAGCTTCGCTATTAAAAGGTCCCACTGAAGCAGATGATTGTCGCCCTTCATATTTTCCACAAAGTTCTTTACGAATACTTGTAACTTCTGATTTTAAGGTAGCATCGCTATCTGAGTCTAAACTGATATTATAGACGCCGCTTCCTGAATTTTTGAATATTAAGTCGTTGCTGATACCTTTGGGAACAGTGGTGGTGGTCAGTGTGTAGAGGTCTAACTTCTTTTTGCTTTCTCCCATTAAATTCACATTTGTAATAATAACGTGAGTTACAAGACTAAAAATTTGATTATCAAGTTTTTATTTTTAACAACTTAAATCCCCCCTTATTTACCTCCC
>NZ_JBRCWE010000015.1:0-44518 GCF_053497555.1 Raineya sp.
TGCCCAAAACGAATAAAATTAGAGGCATAATAGCTACCAATAAGAGCTTGCAATGTTTCCATTGCGTTCTCAATGCTTACTCCCTTTTTGGCGGCAACTTCTTGGTCAAGATGAATGAGATATTGCGGAAAATCTGCATTAAAAGTAGTAAAAGCCGTTTTGATTTCAGGGCGTTTTTGGATAGCTTCTATGAATTTTTGCGTAATTTGGGCGGTCTTGGTAAGAGAAAGGTCTTCGGTTTTGTTTTGCAAACGAAGTTCAAAACCACTTGAATTTCCAAAACCAGGCACCGTAGGTGGTAAGAAAAACTCTATTTCTGCTTCTTTAATCTCTTCGGTAAGTTGTGCAAAAATTCGTGTGAGTTCTTCGGCGGTTTCTTTGCGATCTTCCCAAGGTTTGAGGTTAATCATTCCCATACCATACGAGGCTCCTGTGGATTCAGTCAGAATACTATAACCCGCAAGTGTGGAAATAGACTCTACTGCCGCGTGCTTTTGCAAAGCTCTCTGAATTTTATCCAAAGTAGCAGATGTTCGCTCCAAAGTAGAACCCACAGGTGAGGTTACACTCACATAAATCATTCCTTGGTCTTCGGTAGGAATAAATCCTGTGGGTAAAATTTTGCTAATGCCTACCACTAAAACAATTGCCATCACGGTAGTGAGCAAAGTAACTTTTTTCAGCGGAGCTATACGGGCTACTATTTTCTTATAGAAATTTTCAAACCACTCATACTTTTGATTGAACTTTTCAAAAAATTTATAAATCCAAGCCTTTTTCAAGGATTCTTCACCCTCTTCGGGGTCGTGGTAATGCGTGTGTTTGAGCCACAAAGCACACAAAGCAGGTGTAAAAGTAAGAGCATTGATACCTGAAATCACTATTGCAAAAGCCAAGGTGAGTGAAAATTGTCGGTAAAAAATCCCCACTGGTCCTGAAAGAAATGCCACAGGCACAAATACCGCCGACATTACCAGCGTGATAGCCAAAATAGCCCCTGCAATTTCATTCATTGCTTCAATGGTTGCTTGCAAAGGCGAACAATGTTTTTCGTGCATTTTTACGTGAACTGCCTCTACTACCACTATCGCATTATCCACCACAATTCCGATAGCAAGCACTAATGCAAACAGCGTGAGCATATTTACCGAAAAACCCAAAAGTTGCATAAAAACAAAAGTTCCCACCAGTGCCACAGGCACAGCCAAAGCACTAATCACTGTAGAACGAAAATCTTGTAAGAAAAGATACACTACCACAAAAACCAAAATAAACGCCTCTATGAGCGTTTTAATAACTTCGTGAATGGAGGCATCAAGGAAGCGAGAAACGTCATAGGCAATGCTGTAAGTCATTCCAGGGGGGAAAGAAGTTTCTTTCAGTTCAGCCATTTTGGCTTTGATATTCTTAATAACTTCTGCCGCATTGGAGCCAGGGCGTTGTTTTATCATAATAGACGCCGAAGGTCTCCCATCTGTTTTAGAGACCATTGAATAAGTAAGCGAACCAAACTCTACATCAGCAATATCTTTCAGACGCAAAATAGAGCCATCTTTTTCGGCACGGATAACCAAATTTTCGTACTCTTCGGGGGTTTTGAATTTTCCCGTATAACGTAGTACATACTCTAAACTTTGAGCTTTTTTAGCCGAACTTTCCCCTGTTTTACCTGGTGCGGCTTCAATGTTTTGCTTGCGTATGGCTTGTATCACATCATCAGGGCTTATTTTGTACGAACTCATTCGGTAGGGCTTGAGCCAAATACGCATCGCATATTCTTTGGAGCCTAAAATTTCACAAAAACCTACCCCATCGATGCGTTTGAGTTCCTTAATAATATTGATGTCAGCAAAGTTGTAAATAAACTCCTCGTCTGCATTTTCATCACTGCTGTAAATATTCAGGTACATCAGCATACTATTCACTTCCTTTTCGGTAGAAACCCCTGCACGGATAACCTCTTCGGGAAGTTCGTCAATAACCGTAGCCACCCTATTTTGTACGCTTACTGCCGCTACATCGGGGTCAGTACCTACCTTGAAGTATACCGTAATGAGCGTAACACCGCTATTATTGATAACCGTACTCATATAAGTCATACCCGGAACGCCGTTGATAGCTCTTTCAAGAGTAATAGCAACGGCATTCATTGAGGTTTCAGCATTTGCACCTGTATATTTAGCTGTAACGGTTACGGAAGGGGGAGCAATATCGGGGAATTGGGTTACAGGCAACTGAAACAAAGCCAGCAAGCCTAAAAGCACAAAGAAAATAGAAATCACCAGCGAAAGAATAGGTCGCCGAATAAAACGCTCTACCATAATATTATTTACAAGTTTTCAGCTAATAAACTATCTACGGAAATGATTTTGGGCTGAACACTCACCCCCTCTTTCAAACTTTGGATACCTTCTACTACAATTTTTTCACCCACTTTCAGACCTGATTTTACGATATAAAAATTTTCTCTTCTTTTCAGCGGTATAAAACTTCTGAGCTGTGTTTTATTGTTTTTATCCAATACATACACATAGTTTTTATCCTGAATTTCCATTACCGCTTTTTGAGGAACAACAATAGATTTTTGTATTTTATTTGAAACTAAGACCTTACCCGTAGCACCGTGTTTGAGCAGGCGGTCGGGGTTAGGGAATTTGGCTCGGAAAGCAATAGAGCCTGAGCCGCCCTCAAAATCACCTTCCAGTGTTTCAATTACTCCCTCATAGGCGTATTGGCTATTATTGGAAAGTATGAGCTTTACAATCTGCTGTTTGATAGTAGTATCCGCCTGACGCTTTTTCATATACTCCAAATACTCGTTTTCTGTAATCTTGAAGTAAGCATACATTGAAGAGTTATCGGAAATCGTAGTTAGTAGAGTTCCTTCTTGCAAAAGACTACCAATTTTGAGCGGAATTCTATCTATCAAACCATCAAAAGGGGCGTGAATAATTGTATAAGAAAGTTTAAGCTCTGCTTTTTGAAGGTCGGCACGGGCTTCTTCTACTTTGGCAAGAGCGGCTTTCCATTTAGCTTCTGCCATTTTTAATTCTACATCAGAAACTACTTTTTTATCTACCAAAAGTTTAACTCGCTCTACTTCAATTTCGGCAGTACGAGCTTCTGCAATGGCGGTTTGCAAGTTTGCATTGGCGGTAGCTACTTCCGCCTTATACTCTAAATCATTGATTTTGAATAGAGCCTGTCCTTTGCTCACTCTTTTTCCTTCATCTACAAAAATTTGTTCCAAAAAGCCCGCCACCTTATTGCGTATTTCAACATTTTTTACTGCCTGAATATCAGCTACATAATATTCATAGTCTTCAATATCTTGCTCCTTGACTTCAACGACAGACAAAGACACAGGGGCTTGTTGTCCATCGTTTTTAGGGGAGCAAGCAACAAAAAAAATCGTGCAAAGAAACCAAGCACTAAAACACCTCTTAAACATAATCAAATGATAAATTTTTAGAAAAATTCAATTTAGACGTAAAACGGATAATTATTAGGAAGGGTGTTCAGAATTTTGGTTATTTTTTTGCAAAGTTAGCTAATTTTCTAAAAACATAACTCTCTGAAAGAAATTTTTGTTTGAAATTATCTTTTTTTGAAAGTAAAATTTATTTTTGCACGAAATTTGCTTGTAGATTTGCAACTTTCTCGTTTTTCTCTCATTTTTGTTTTTTTAGGAATAATCTTTATTTTTGAAGCCCCTTAATTCGTGTGCTTATTGAATATTTTTACGAAAAAGGCTAATTAAACTTTTACAAATTGTTACGTCAAGGCTTACACTTATGGATAGTGGGCAGTGTGTTGTTTTCGCTTTGTATCTGGAGCGGCAACCGCCCCGCCCTATATGATAGCAATTTTGATGAATGGGATTTCCCTTCCATTCCCCAAGATACCCCCAAGTATCAGAAAAGTCGCTTTTCTACCTATCAGTTTCCTGATAGGCGTGGCGATTTGTTTGGCTCACATCGCAGTAAATCTCTACTAGACCTCAAACCATCCAATCTTAAAACCAACTTCAAAGTAGATTTAAACGATACTGCTCGCAGTTATGTAGTGGAAGAAAAAATTGGCGAATACGACTACCGCCCCCCCTCACGCATTACACGCAAAGATTTAGACTACTTTCAAGATTTAGAAATTAACAAAAAGTTCTGGAAAATCAATGGGGCAAATACTGCCGAAGAAACTGCTACCCAAAATTCTCGTTTCAATTTCAAGCCTCGTATCCCTATTGGAAGCAAACTTTTTGGAAAAATATTTGGTGGCGATGCCGTAGATTTCAAATTCAATGGTTTTGTGAATCTGGATTTTGGCTATAAAAGGCAAAATGTTGCCAACCCCGCTATTCCTGCCGATAGGCAAAGCAACGGCGTTTTTGATTTTGACCCCCACGCCAATTTCAGCGTAACAGGCAAAATTGGCGATAAACTTTCTCTCGCTACCAGCTACGACACCAAAGCCAGTTTCAACTTTGAAAATACCTTTCGGGTGCAGTACAAAGCCTATCCCGAAGAAGCTCTGCAAGATGTAAAATTTGGTAATGTTAATTTTTCTCCTGGTGTAGCTCTTATTCAAGGTAGCCAAAACCTTTTTGGTATTCGTACCGATTGGCAATTTGGTAAGCTCAAAATGCAAAACGTAATTGCTAACCAACGTTCTACTGCTGATGAAATTCGTTTGCAAGGCGGCAGACAAGTTCGCCGTTTTGAAATACGAATGACTGACTACGAGGAAAATAAGCACTTTTTCCTTTCACAATTTCATCGCAGACGCTACGAACCTGCTCTTGCCACAATGCCTATCATCAATTCGGGCGTACTCATTACACGGGTAGAAGTGTATGTAACCAATCGCACCAACAACACCCAAAACCTACGTAACATCATTGCCTTCTTAGATTTGGGGGAAGCACAAAGCTATCGCAATGCCCTCCCCTTTGTGGGAGCAAATGCTAATCCCAATTTCCCTGCGGGCAACCAAGCCAACAATCTTTTTGCCAATATCAACAACAATACTTCGGTACGCAACCCGCAAACAGCGGCAGACTTTTTGGAGCTACAAGGCTTACGCCGAGGCACAGATTTTGAAGTGTTGCGTGCCGCCCGAAAACTTGAACCCAACGAATTTACCTTTCACCCCCAATTAGGGTATATCTCGCTGAATACTCCTTTGCGTAATGATGAAATTTTGGGCATTTCTTTTGAATACACCTTCAACGGACAGCAGTACAAAGTAGGTGAGCTATCCGAAGACTACGTCAATCGTCCCCAAGAGGAGGCTATTTTTGTAAAAATGTTACGCCCTTCTACCATTCGCACCGATTTACCTTCTTGGGATTTGATGATGAAAAATATCTATGCACTGGGTACTGCTCAAATTCAACAACAAGGCTTTCAGCTACGAATTATCTACCGAGATGATATTTCAGGATTGGATAACCCCGCCCTACAAGAAGGAGAACGCACCAAAGATGTTCAACTTATCAAAATTTTTGGTTTAGACCAACTCAACCCTCGTGGCGATAGGGTAATAGACCCACAAGGAAATGCCGTAAAAGACCGCTTTGGCAGAGCCATAGGCGATGGAAATTTTGATTTTGTAGAAGGCATCACTATAAATACCCAAAAAGGCTTACTCATTTTTCCTGTATTAGAGCCTTTTGGCAGAACGCTACGCAGCGAGTTCAATGCCGCCACCGAAGCCAATCTGATTGGTAAGTATGTCTTTCAAGAACTTTATACAGGCACTCGCAACGATGCCCAAAACAATTTCGCTACCAAAAATAAATTTTTTATCAAAGGGCAATACGAAGGCACTGCCACAGGAAACACGGTCTTTTTGCCCGGTATCAATATTGCCCAAGGTTCGGTAATTGTAAAAGCAGGCGGCGTACCCCTTACAGAAGGTACTGACTACCAAGTAAATTACTCCACAGGGCAAGTAACTATCACCAACGATGCCGTTCTCAATTCGGGTAAAGAAATTACGGTTAGCTTTGAAAAAGCAGACTTATTCAACTTGCAAGTACGCAACTTTTTAGGCTCTCGTTTTGAATACGAAGTAGATAAAGACCTAAAATTGGGCTTTACCATTGCAAACTTGCGGGAGCGTCCTGTACTTACGCGTGTAGCAATGGGGCAAGAAGCTATCAACAACACAATGATTGGCTTTGATGTAAAACTCAAACGAGATTCTCGCTTCCTAACCAAGCTCACCGATGCCTTTCCACTTATTCAAACCAAAGAAAAATCCACAATTCAGTTTGATGCCGAAATCGCCCAGATACGCCCCAATGCGGCACGATTGAGCGGAGCAGTTTCTTATATTGATGACTTTGAAGGCTCAAGAACCCCTTTTGATTTGGGCAATACAGCTCATTTACGTTGGAAATTAGGCTCTACCCCACGCCGTATTCTTGACCAGCAAGGCACGCTCTCCTCACCTCTGGAATATGCCTACCGCAGAGCAAGAATGGCTTGGTACAATGTAGATAACTCTATTTTTTACAACCAAAGCCAAAGACCTTCTAATATTTCTGCCACCGACCTTGAAAACCATTATATGCGGGTAGTAGCTCCGCAAGAAATTTTCCCTAACAGACAATTTGAAAACATTGCTGTCAATCAAAACTTATTTGAAATCGCTTATTTCCCTGACGAAAGAGGCTCTTTCAACTACAATCCCAACCTAACGCCTGATGGCAAACTGCCCAATCCTGCTCAAAATTTTGCTTCTATCACAAGAGCCATTACCCAAGAAGTAGATTTTGATAATGCCAACATTGAATACATTGAGTTTTGGCTATTAGACCCTTTCATTGCGGGTGAGCGTGGGCGTGTGATTGTCAGCGGCGACCAAGGTGCCAATAATACCACAGGCGGCGAATTGTACATCAATTTGGGCAACATTTCAGAAGATGTAATGAAAGATACTCGCCATTTCTTTGAAAATGGCTTGCCCGAAACCGCCGAAAGTACCGCCAAAGACCCAACAGCTTGGGGATTTGTACCCCGAAATCAGTTCCTCAATAATGCGTTTAGCAATTCGCCCGGCGTAAGAGGCTTACAAGATGTGGGTTTAGACGGCTTGCGAAATGCCGAAGAAAACGACTTTTTTCAAAACTATCTCAATAGCCTCCCTCCTGCGGTGCGTAGCCAAGTAGAGGCAGATGTTTCAGCAGATAATTTCAAGTTTTATCTGGACGGCGAATACAATGCCCGTAATGCCAAAATTATTGAGCGTTACAAATACTACAACAACACCGAAGGCAACTCGCCCGAAAATACAGGCGGGCAATTTACACAATCGGCTACCAACTTCCCCGATAACGAAGATTTGAATACAGATAACACCATTAGCGATTTAGAAGAGTATTACGAGTACCGCATTTCGCTTCGTCCATCAGATTTGGTAGTAGGGCAAAATTATATTGTGGATAAAGTGGAAGTCAAAGACCCACGCATTACCAAAAACCAAGACATTGTTACCTGGTATCAGTTTCGTATTCCTGTCAGAGAATTTACCGAAAAAGTTGGTAATATCAATGGATTCAAATCTATTCGCTTTATGCGTTTGTATATGACTGGCTTCCAACAGCCCGTTGTATTGCGAATGGCACAATTCCAAATGGTAGCCAATCAGTGGCGAAGATATTTAGGAGATTTGCGTGATAAAGGCTTACAACTCCCCCCTGAGCCTTACAATCCCTCTTTTGTGGTTTCTGTGGTAAATGTAGAAGAAAATGGAACACCAGCCACAGGCGTAATTCCTTATGTAATTCCGCCCGGGTTTGTGAGGGATAGAGATATTACGACTATCAACAATCGTGAGTTTAACGAACAATCTTTGCAGATTTGCGTAGATGGCTTACAAGATAGAGATGCTCGTGCCGCTTTCAAAAACGTGAATCTCAATATGCTTTACTACAAACGCCTTTCAATGCCTATTCACGCCCAATCACCAGATAACAACATTCAGGACGGCGAACTTTCGGCTATTGTACGTTTGGGCACAGATTTTAATGAAAATTACTACGAAATTGAAATTCCTCTCTCTTTTACAAGAATTTCTGAAGTCCAAGCAGTGCCTACTTTGGAAGCTCTGCAAAGAATTATTTGGAAACCCGAAAACGAATTGGATATTGCTTTGGAAGATTTGGTAGAAACCAAAATTCAGCGAAACAATACTTTTGGCTTTCGGAACAACTTATTTGTTCCTTTTACAAGGCAAGTAGGCAGATACAGGGTAACCGTGGTCGGTAACCCCGATTTGAGTGCAGTTTTGGTACTAATGCTCGGAATCAAAAACCCTAATTTGCCCAATGACGACCGCCGCCCCAAATCGGCTTGTGTGTGGTTTAATGAATTGCGTGCCGTAGGCTTTGACCGCACCAATGGTGTTGCCGCTAATGCCCGCCTGATGTTCAACCTTGCCGATTTTGCTCAAATTCAGGCTTCAGGGGCTATCCGTACCGCAGGTTTCGGGCAAATATCCCAAAAAGTTTCTGAAAGACAACTACGCAACGACTGGGAATTTGACACCCAAGGCACTTTCGCTTTGGATAAATTTACCCCTGCCAAATGGGGCATACGCTTGCCCGTATTTTTAAGCTACCAACGCCGAAATTCTACCCCTCTCTTTGACCCCTTCGACCCCGATGTGAGAGTAAAACGTTCTTTGGAAAAATTTGCTACTGATGGTGAAAGAGAATTTTTCAAAAGTCTTATTGAAGACCGAGAAACCCGCCGAAGTATCAATTTTACGAATGTACGTAAAATGAAAACCAACAAAGAACGCAAAACAATGCCTTGGGATATTCCAAACTTTGGCTATACGTGGTCGTATTCCGATATTCAGCGAAGTAGCCCGTATGTAGCAAGCTATTTGCAACAAAATTGGAAACAAAGCCTTACCTACAACTATACACGCGAGTTCAATTATATTGAGCCTTTCAAGAAAAGTAAAGCCAAATGGTTACAATCGCCTTGGCTCAAATTTATCAAAGAAACCAATTTCAATCCTTTGCCCAATGGCTTTACTGCCCGAGGCGATTTGGATAGAACTTTCATTCGTACCCAACTCCGTTCAGGTGATTTTAGGGTAGAAAATTTTGAGCCTTTTTTTGAAAAATTCTATAATTTCAACCGAGATTATAGCTTGCAATGGAATTTGACAAGAAACCTCACATTCAGCGGAAATGCCCAAGCCCAAGCCATTATAGACGAGCCTTTCGGCGAATTGAACGCACCGGGTAGCAGACAAGCCGTGCAAGAAAATCTGCTCAAACTGGGACGTATGAAAGATTATTCCCAACGCTTCAATGCCAGCTACAAATTACCTTTGGATAAATTCCCTATCACCGACTGGGTAACGGCAAACTACACCTATAATGCCAATTATCGTTGGACAGCCGCCTCGCTGGGATTAGAAAAAATCTTGGGTAATAACATTCAAAATAACCGAGAGCAAAGTCTGCGTACTACCGCCGATTTTACCAAATTATACAACAAAGTAAAATTGCTCAAAGCCGTCAATGACTATAAACCTGCGAGTAAGCCCAATCAGCCTAAATTGAGCAAAGCCGAACGCAAAAAGCAAAAAGAGGCTGAACGCAAAAAGCGTTTGGAAGAAAAGCGTCAGAAGGAACTTGAAAAGAAAAAAGCCAAAGAAGCTAAAAAACAATCCAAAGATAGTTTGCAAAAAGATTCTTTGCAGAAAAAGCCACAAAAAACCACCAAAACCAAACCCGCACCAACAGGAAAAACCCAAAATCCACAGGTGAATCCTATACTGCGTAGCGTATTGCGTCTGCTGATGAGCGTAAGAGGTGGTACTTTCAATATTTCAAGAAACGAAGGAACTATTTTGCCCGGCGTGATTGGCAATCCTCGCTATTTAGGACTTACCGATGGCTGGGGGGCACCGGGCTGGGACTTTGTAGCAGGTAGCCAAAACCCTAATCAGCGTTTTGATTTTGTAAATAATGGTTGGATGGTCATTCCACCCGATACAAGCCTTATTCAAAACAACCCTTTTCAGCAAAATCGGACACAAAACATTAGCTTTACGCTCAATGTTGAGCCTTTCCCCGATTTTAGAATTACCCTTGATGCCAAACAAGTTCGTACCGATAACTACCAAGAGCTATTCCGCTTTGATACCCTCAACAAAGTGTATGCCTCTTTCAGCCCTTACCGAAATGGTACTTTTCAAAGTACAATCATTTCTTGGGGTTCGGCTTTCGCCAAAGATAATGGTATAAATTCCGAAACTTTCAATCGCTTCGTAGCCAATTTGGATAAATATCAACAACTTTTTTCTGCCCAAAACCCTAATGCCATTACAGATAGCTCCTATCGCAGACGCTCCCAAGATGTACTCATAGCGGCATTTATGGAAACTTATGCAGGGCAAAAAGCAGGCAGTTCGGCATTTCCTCGCTTTCCTTTGCCCAATTGGCAAATAGATTACAATGGTCTAAGCAAATTATCCGCTTTCAAAGATATTTTCACAACCTTTACCATAAGCCACAAATATAGCTCCGAATATCGTATCGGCAACTATACATCGGCATTAGAGTACCAAAACACGGCACTTCTGCAACTCAATAACAATTTTGGTAGCTATGTTCAGCCTTTTGTACTAAATGCTAATGGCGAGCTTGTGCCTATTTTGGTATTGGGGCAAGTACAAGTTTCGGAACGTTTTAGCCCTCTGATTGGCATCAATGCTCGTACCAAGAGCGGTGCAAATATTCGTTTGGATATTAACCGAACTCGTGAAATAGGCTTGAACTTGGCAAATGCTCAAATTACCGAAGCCCGCAGTAACGATATTGTGATTGGTTTTGGTTTTGACAAGAAAAATGTACGTTTGCCTTTCCGAGATGCCGAAGGACAAAGGGTAATTCTCCGAAATACAATGAACTTCCGTGTAGATTTTACTATCCGAGATAGCAAAACCTTCCAAAGACGTATTGATGAAGAAACCGTTATCACTTCGGGTAATTACAATTTCCAACTTCGCCCTAACATCACTTACAAAGTCAATAACAACCTGACTACTTCTTTCTACTTCGAAAGGCTTATCAACTCCCCTGCTACCACCCTTTCGTTCCCAAGAAAAAATACCAATGTAGGTTTTCAGTTGAGGTATAATCTGACAGGAATGTAGAATTCACGTTCAAAATTTCATTGTTTGAGGTTCAAACCATTAAGTGCCTTATCTTTCATTTTTTCTGTCCGACATCTATTTTTTTACAATCCTATTTCCTGTATCTTGCTTCCTGTTTCCTATTTCCTTTCTACAAACCATATTTGAGCAATTACAAATTTTGTAAAACTGAATGGAAGAAAAACAAACAGCAAAATATTTTTTCAAATTTTAGGATTTTTTCTTGCTTTTTCGGAAAATAGTTTATATTTTTGCTAATTAACACATTTTGCGTGTTTTTTATGAATGAAGCACTATTAGCAAGGCTAAATCTCTTGGAAAATAAAGTTCGTGAATTGGTTGAAAAATACAGACTCATTCGCCAAGAATGTGCATATCTTTCAGAAGAGAATATGACTTTGAAAGAAACGATAAAAAAGCAAAGCTTACAACTAAATAATCTTGAAAACCAGTATAAAATCAGTAAACTTGTAGCCTCTATTGCCCCAGATGCCGAAAGTGCCGCAGAGTTGAGGGAAAAAATAGATGCCTACATCACCGATATAGACCGATGCATTGATTTTTTGAGCAAATAAATTATGGACTATAAACTTCCTATTCGCCTCAAAATAGCTGACAGAGAGTACCCTATGCAAGTAGATGCCGCCGAAGAGGCTATGCTACGCAGCGTAGGAAGGGAAATCAATACGGCTCTCAAATACTATCGTGAAGAATTTGAGGTGGATAACTATCAGGATATGCTCGCTATGTTTGCCGTAGATTGTATGATGGGCAAAAAAAATATAGAACTTTCCAAAACAGAGCTGGAAAATATTGTCCTGCAAAAAATCAATTCTATTGAAGAAATGCTCAATTCGGTGTTGTAGCTCTCTCTTTGCTTGCTTTTCGTGCTTTTGGGTAATTAGGCTTTTCACCTAAATACCTTAATTTATGGAAGTTATCTATATCGTTATTACCGCTGTGGTATCGCTGGTAGCAGGGATTGCTATTGGTAGATACATCTTACTGAAAATTTTTGGCAGAAGAGAAGAGGAAATGAAGCAAAAAGCCGCTATGATTATTCAAGAGGCTGAAACCAAAGCCGAAGCCATACGCAAAGAAAAAGAACTTGCCGCCAAAGAAAAGTATCTGGAACTGAAGAATGAGTTTGAGCAAGATTTGAACAAGAAAAAAACACTCCTGCAAACCAATGAAAACAAACTCAAACAAAAAGAAACTGAACTCAAAAAACTTGCCGAGCAAATCAAAAAACGTGAAACAGAACTGGAAGCCTTAGAAAAGCAACTCCAAGAACAAAACGAAATTGCTCATAAAAAACGTGAGGAAGCCGAAAAATTACGCCTTTCGCAAGTAAAGCAATTGGAAAAAATTGCCGAAATGACCGCCGAAGAGGCAAAAGCCCAACTCATAGAATCGCTCAAAGCCGAAGCCCAAACACAGGCTTCCAGCTACATCAAAGAAATCGTAGAAGAAGCCAAAGCTACTGCCGCCAAAAAAGCCAAAAAATTAGTGATTGAGGCTATCCAACGCAACGGCACTGAATATACCATTGAAAACTGCGTTTCGGTGTTTCATATTGAATCTGACGAGGTAAAAGGTAAAATCATTGGTAGAGAAGGGCGTAACATTCGGGCTTTGGAAGCCGCTACGGGTGTGGAAATTATTGTTGATGATACGCCCGAAGCTATTATTATTTCAGGCTTTGACCCTGTACGCCGTGAAATTGCTCGTTTGGCTCTTCACAAACTCGTTGCCGATGGCAGAATACACCCTGCTCGTATAGAAGAAATTGTAGCCAAAGTACAAAAGCAAATTGAGGAGGAAATTGTAGAAATCGGTGAGCGTACCGTCATTGATTTGGGCATACACGGAATGCACCCCGAACTGGTGAAACTGGTAGGTAGAATGCGTTTCCGCTCTTCTTATGGACAAAATCTGCTGCAGCACTCCAAAGAAGTTGCCAACTTGTGTGCTATTCTGGCTTCTGAGCTTGGGCTAAACGTAAAACTTGCCAAAAGAGCAGGACTCCTGCACGACATTGGAAAGGTAGTACCCGATGAAAAAGAACTCCCCCACGCTATTTTGGGAATGGAAATTGCCAAAAAATACAAAGAACACCCCGAAGTCTGCAACGCTATTGGGGCTCACCACGACGAAATTGAAATGACAACGCTCATCGCTCCTATTGTACAAGCTTGCGATGCCATTTCAGGCTCACGTCCGGGTGCGAGAAGGGAAATGATGGAAGCCTACATCAAACGTTTGAAAGAACTGGAAACACTTGCTCTTTCCTTTGAAGGAGTGCAGAAATGCTATGCCATTCAGGCGGGTAGAGAACTCCGTGTAATTGTAGATGCCGAAAATGTAACTGACGATAAAGCCAGTATGCTTTCTTTTGAAATAGCTCAAAAAATTGAAAAAGAAATGCAATATCCTGGGCAAATCAAAGTAACAGTAATCAGAGAAATGAGGGCTGTGAATTTTGCCAAGTAGTCAAAGAAAAAGCGAGGGGTACGTTCAAACCCTCGCTTTTTTGATATTTGCTTACGTTATTTATCCTCTAAAACCTTCTCTACTTCGTCCATTTTAGGCATTTCACCGCTTTCAGGGAAACCTTCTTTCATCTCAAATTGCTTTTCCCAACGCTCCATTTCTTTTTTACGAATCTCCTCCGATTTTTTAGCCATATCTATCAGCACCATCAAAGCGTTTCGGTTCTTATCGCTCATATTGATAGTGATAAGCGTTTGGTTTTTCTTATTTTTTACTTTATCAGAAGTGAAAGTTACACTTTCAAAAGGGAAATTAGCACCATATACTTCCCCAAAAGCCGATTCCTTGTATTTTTTGGAATTGACAAGAGCATTGAAAAAGGGCTTACCAATATAAATGGCAGAAGCAAAAGAAGTTGCTTTTTCTACAAGCTCACCTTTCAATTTACTTTCACCTTTATTGATACCCTCAAAGAAAGATTGTTTTACCGTAATGTAGGCAACATTTTTCTTTACTGCAATACCTCCAAAACCTTGTAGCTCATAATTATCACCATTTTTACGAATAGCTCCTTGTGCTTGCTTGCTCAAAATACTCATTAGTTCCTCAAAAGCGGCTTTATCTTTGATACCCAAAGAAATTACGAAATCAACGGGGATTTCTTGTGCAAGAATATTGGCATCAAAATTCACTTTTTCGCTTACACCAAAAATCTCACCTGTGAGAGCTTTTGCAAGCAATTCACCTTTCAGACCCGCCTCTTTGAGGCTGTTATCTACTTCGGCGGCTACACCTTTTTCTTGCAAAAGTTTCCAAATTCCTTCTAAATTCAAGGCTATGCTAAAACCTGTGCTGGCTTCTGCAAAAGGGATATTTTTAGTCAAGTCATCAGAAATGCTTTTACGAGCAATTTGGTCATTCATTTTTTGCATATAATCATTACCCGAATAGTCTATAGCAGTTGTGATTTTACCTTTTTCAAAATTGAAACCCAAAACCATATAACTATCTTTGGTATCGGCTGCCATACTCAAAGCCAAAGCCGCTTGCATATTGCCTTGTGTGCCTGCTTTGGCAGTTTTATCGGCATCTATCCACATCAAAATATCGTAATTTTTCCCGAGAGCTTCTTTGAAAGAGGCGTTGCTAAGAAGGCTCTCACTCTCACTCATTGAAAAATACTTCTTCATGTCTTCATCAGAAGGCTTTTCTGAACGCAAAAGAGCGATTTTACCTTGCCAAGCAATTTTATTTCCATTGCTGAAAGTAGCGATTTTGATTTTGTCTTTGTCGTTAATTTCAGGCTTTTTTTCACCTGTTTCTTGCCAAAAGGCATCATCTTTCAAGAATTTCAAGAACTTTTCTTCATTATCCAAAGCGAAGGCAAGTCCGCCAATGGGTTCTTCTTTTTCTACATCAATGAGAAAAATATAGGCACTATTGAGTAAATCAATACCTGAATCCAAGAATTTTTTAGCAGTTTTTGAGTTTTTCTTGGCTTCTTCGCTACCTTGTCCCATATTTTTCAAGTTTTCTTCACTTACAAGCTCTTGCAAAGAAATAGTTTTGCTTGTAAGGCTTTTCATATCCACTTTGAACACAATACCTGCATTTTTAGGAATGAGTTTGCTATGCTCAGGAGCAGATGATTTTTTACAAGAAGCTATCAGAGCTACTGCCAAAAGCAGTAAGGTTGTACGAAAGAGATTTCGTTGTATCATAATTTTCTATTTTTGAGGTTGATTTTTGTGGTAAAAGTCTTAATATTTTGGCTAAAATCCAAGAAAAACTTACATTCTTTCAGGCACTTCTATACCCAACAGATACATTCCTTGCTTAATGGTTTCGGCTGTCAGTTTGCACAAAAGCAAACGGAATTGCATTGCTTCTGCATTTTCGGCTTTCAGAATAGAACATTCGGCATAGAAAGTGCTGAAAATTTTACAAAGTTCATAAACATATTGAGCCAAAATATAAGGGGCATATTTTTCAACAGCACTTTGTAAAGCATTAGCGTATTCAGAAAGTTGATACACCAAACTTATTTCCAAAGGGTGCAAATCTGTATAAGTTTCCCAAGAAGCGTTATTCGTGTTGCTTTCTTGTGCCTTACGCAATACTGAGCAAATACGTGCGTGTGTGTATTGGATAAATGGGGCGGCATCACCTTCAAAACTCACCGATTCTTCGGGGTTGTAAAGCATTTTCTTATGAGGGTCTATTTTGAGCAAAAAGTATTTCAAAGCCCCCAAGCCAATCATTTCAAAGAGTTTTTCTTTTTCTGCCTCCAAAAATGAGCCTTCTGTACCCGCCGATTGCATTTTTTCTAATGTTTTGGCTTTGGCTAAGCCTATTACTTCTTCTATCAGGTCATCGGCATCTACTACGGTTCCCTCACGAGATTTCATTTTGCCTGTGGGCAATTCTACCATTCCATAACTCAAATGATACAAGCCCTCGGCATAGCTTCTGCCCAATTTTTTGAGAATAAGAAACAGCACCTTGAAATGATAATCCTGCTCATTGCCCACTACGTAAATCATTTTATCCATTTGTTGGTGCTTGTAGCGTAAATCGGCAGTGCCCAAATCTTGCGTAATATACACCGAAGTTCCATCGGCACGCAAAACGAGCTTATGGTCTAAACCTTCGGCAGTGAGATCAATCCATACCGAACCATCTTCCTTTTTGTAGAAAATTCCTTTTTCTAATCCTTCCTGAATAATATCTTTGCCGAGCAAATACGTATCCGATTCGTAATAAACGCTATCAAAATCCACGCCTAATTTGGCATAAGTAGCATTAAAACCCTCATACACCCAGCCATTGAGTTTTTTCCACAATTCAACTACTTGGCTATCCCCTTTTTCCCATTTTACAAGCATTTCTTGGGCTTTTTGGATAGCTTCTGCCCTTTTTTCTGCCTCTTCTTCTTTAAGTCCTTCGGCTATGAGTTTTTGCATTTGCTCTTTGTAGAGCTTATCAAACATTACATAATACTTACCTATGAGGTGGTCGCCTTTCAAACCACTGCTATCAGGGGTTTCGCCTTTGCCAAAAAGCTCATAAGCAAGCATAGATTTGCAAATGTGTATCCCCCTGTCGTTGATGATTTGCGTTTTATGTACCTTATAGCCAAATGCCGAAAATATCCGAGAAATTGAAAAACCCAAGAAAATATTACGCAAATGCCCTAAATGCAAAGGTTTGTTGGTATTAGGTGAGGAGTATTCTACAACGACTTTTAAGTTTTTAGCAGGTAAAGAGAAATGTTTTTTTTCTGAAAGTTGTTTAGCTAATGAAAGCCAAGCCGTTTTTTTGAGAGAGATATTCAAAAATCCTTGTACAACATTGAATTTTTCCACGATAGGGCATTTTTCTACTAAAAAATTTCCAATTTTTTGGGCTATATCAGCGGGCTTTTCGCCAAGCTCTTTGGTAAAAGGAAACACCACCAGGGTATGCGTACCTTCAAACTCTTTTTTAGTGGCTTGCAGAGCGATATTTTCAACTTTTTTTCCAAAAATCTCTTGAAAGGCTTGTTGTATGGAAGCAGTTAGAATTTCATTGATATTCATAGCAATTTTTTTGCCTGCAAAGGTAAGAAAAAATTTAGCCCAATCGGGAAATTTTTAGACTTCCTTACATACAGCAAAAATTTTTGGTAACAATTTTTTAGCATTTGCCAAACAGAAATTGTATTTTTGCAAAAAAGGCTTAACTATGGCACAACAACTATCTTGCTCATTTTGCGGAAGAACAAAAAAAGACGGAGCATTTCTCATAACAGGCGTAAAAGCAAATATCTGCGAGCAGTGCGTAATGCAAGCTCACGAAATTGTAATGGAGGAGTTCAAAGTTGCCCGCAAGCAATTTCCTGCCAAGCCCAATTTGCTCAAACCTGTGGAAATTAAAAAATATTTAGACCAATACGTAGTAGGACAAGATGATGCCAAAAAGGTGCTTTCGGTGGCAGTCTATAACCATTACAAAAGAATTATACACGCCGAAAATCGTCAGAAAGAGGAAATTCAGGTAGAAAAGTCTAATATCATAATGGTAGGACGCACTGGCACAGGGAAAACCTATCTGGCTCGCACCCTTGCCAATCTTTTGCAAGTGCCTTTTGCCATTGCCGATGCTACCGTTTTCACAGAAGCAGGATACGTGGGCGAAGACGTAGAAAGTATTTTATCAAGGCTCTTGCAAGCCGCCGATTTCAATGTAAAAGCCGCTGAAAAAGGCATTGTTTATATTGATGAAATTGATAAAATAGCTCGCAAAGCCGATAACCCTTCTATTACGCGTGATGTGAGCGGTGAGGGCGTACAACAAGGTTTGCTCAAACTTTTAGAAGGTTCTATCGTGAATGTACCGCCCCAAGGTGGCAGAAAGCACCCCGAACAAAAAATGACTCCCGTGAATACTGAAAACATTTTATTCATCTGTGGGGGGGCTTTTGATGGCATTGAGCGTATCATCGCTAAGCGTATGAATACCAACCCTATTGGTTTTACGAATGAAAAAAATAACCTAGTACAAGATACCGAAGACCTCTTGCAATTTGTAACCCACCAAGACCTCAAAACTTTTGGGCTTATCCCCGAACTTTTAGGACGTTTGCCTGTGGTTACCAGCTTAGAACCGCTTTCACGCGATACGCTCAAAAAGATTTTATACGAACCCAAAAACGCTCTTACTAAGCAGTATCAAAAACTTTTTGAAATGGAAGGAATTAGACTGATATTTGAGGAAAGTGCTTTGGATTATATCGTTGATAAAGCCACTGAACTCAATCTCGGAGCCAGAGGTTTGCGTTCTATTTGTGAAGCTATTATGAATGACGCAATGTTTGAGCTACCTTCACAAAAGGATATAAAAGTTCTTGAAATAGATGCCGATTACGCCGCCGAAAAATTTGAAAAGTCAAAATTAGCTAAATTAAAAGTAGCGTAAAGGGAGCAATAGTCCAATAGTTCAAAAGTTCAAAGGCTTTAAGGGATTTTATACTTCAAACATTCAAACCTCAAACCTTAAACCTCAAATATTCAAACCTCCCACAATGATTTGGAAAATTTTCAGGCAAATTAGTCAAATTTCTTTGGATTGTATGCGTAAAAAATTAGTTGTACTTTCAGGAGCAGGCATCAGTGCCGAAAGTGGTATCCGTACTTTCAGAGATACAGGTGGATTATGGGAAAATTATGATATTTTGGACGTAGCCAGTCCTATGGGCTGGGCTAAAAACCCCGCTCTTGTGCTGGATTTTTACAACCAACGGCGTCGTCAGCTCTTTTCTGTTGAACCCAATGCAGGTCATAGAACCCTTGCAGATTTGGAAAAATATTTCGACGTTGTAATAGTTACTCAAAATGTAGATAATTTACACGAAAGAGCTGGCTCCACAAAAGTACTGCATCTTCACGGCGAACTGTTGAAAGTCAGAAGTACCATAGACCCCAATTTGGTGTATCCTTGGGAAAAAGATTTACATTTAGGCGATTTGTGTGAAAAAGGCTCTCAATTACGCCCACATATTGTTTGGTTTTACGAAGAAGTACCGATGATGGAAGTCGCTGCCATAGAAGCCCAATCTGCCGATATTTTTATAGTAGTAGGTACTTCAATGGTAGTGTATCCAGCGGCAGGACTTATCAATTATGTTGCTCGCGAAGTACCTAAATTCGTTATTGATGTAGAACAGCCCAACATCAACCTAAATTACTTTCATAATCTCACTTTTATTCAAGAGAAAGCAGGAGTAGCTTTACCTCAACTTGCCCAGAAACTTATTGAAATGTATGCAAATTAGAAAGCAAGACAGAAGGCAGAGTAAAAAAAATACAAAAGAACTTGTACTTATAGCATTTTTTTTGTCTTTTGTAGGAATTGCCCTTGCTCAAACGTCTCAAAAAAACTATCCCCTCAATTTACGAAACTTTGACGAAAATAAAATCAAAGAAATCAAAAAAAATCCTGAATTTGACTATTCCGAAGATATTGACGAATATAAAGAATACGACCGCGATTGGCAATGGAAACAATGGCGTTACGAAGAGCATCAACGCAATAATAAAAAAGACAACTGGAAAGCCGAAAAATTCCGTGAAAGAGATATTCCCGAATTTCCTAACATTACCTTAGGCGAAAGTTTTGTTTATGTAGCTATTACTATTTTGATTATTTTCCTGATTTTGATGCTTTTAGGCTTCGATGTGAGGTCTTGGTTTGCTTTCAATAAGAAAGTAAATGACGAGGCAATTATCATTGAAGAGAATTTAGAAGCTATCAGCAAAGACCAATTAGAGGCTTCTTTGCAAAAGGCTATTACCCAAAAAAGATACAACGAGGCTCTAAGATATGCTTATTTGAAAGCATTGCAACTACTTGCCAATAAAAACCTTATAGAACTTTCTAAACAAAAAACCAACTTGGACTACCAAATAGAATTGCGGCAGAAGAGAGCTACTCTTTCAGAAAATTTCAGAGATATTTCCACAATCTTTGCCTACATCAAATATGGTGAATTTATAGTTTCGCAAGAGCAGTTTGCTAGCATTTATCCTCATTTTGAGAGTTTTTATCAAAAAATTTGATACCCTTTTCTATGGCTTGCACCGCCGAAAATAATCTCTGCTCGGCTTTTCCTTCAATAAGCTCATAAGGAAAGTGAAATTTGCGTAAATAAAACTCATAAAGCCTGTGAATTTCTTTTCTTTTTTCCAAACTCGGTTGCTCACGCAATACATCATATTCCCAAGGCAAATCGGTGTTGCAAAGCAAATATAAATCAAAGTTTTGCTTAGATAAATTTTCTGCTATCCAAGAATGATGCCTTCCAAACACATATTCGCACCAAATATGTGTAACCAGTAATTCGGTATCTATAAAAATAATAGGTAGAAAAGGATTTTGAGTAATACTTTCCGAAATAATTTTGCTTTGCCCTTGGGCAATGGCAAGCACATCATCAAAAGTGTATTTTCTGCCCAAGTGGGTCAGATACTCGCGAGCGTATTCAGGCACCCAAATAGTTTGGTAATATTTTGCCAAATTTTCGGCAAGTGTGCTTTTTCCTGTGGCTTCTGCCCCTACTATGGCAACTTTGAACATTCTGTATTTTTTTGACTTGCAATGTAGCATTTTTTGCAAAAAAAACTTTTATTTGCGAAAATGCTACATCTATGAGAAAGCGACTAATTGCCGCCGCAATGTCTTTCTTGGGAGGCACCTGGGGCATACAACATTTTTATTTAGGAAAGATAGGTAAAGGAGTGCTTTCTATTGTTTTTAGTTGGACAATCATTCCCACCATTATCGGTTTTGTAGATGCTATTCGTTTTCTTTCAATGACAGACGAACAATTTGATATAAAATTCAATTTTGAAGAGTACAAAAAGAAAATTATTGAAGAAGAAAATCGTAAGAGTTTATTCCACAGAGATATAGGCTCTGAACTTGAAAAACTCGCCCAACTCATGGAAAAAGGATATATCACTTTTGAAGAATTTGAACGCCGAAAACTAAAACTTTTACAATGATGCTCAAATGGAAACTCATGTTTAGCTCTATGCCTATTGCTTTGGGGGTAGTAGCTCTGAAATTTTTACTTATAGAAACTTTGAATTTTGATGGATGGGTAGAATTGAGCGATATGGCTCTGGTAATCAGTGCAGGGGTGTTTCTGATTGGCTTTATGCTTTCAGGTACTCTCGCCGACTACAAAGAAAGTGAAAGAATACCCGGCGAAATTGCTTCTGCTCTGGAAAGCATTGAAGAAACCTGCCTCAATTTAGCAGAAAAAGTTTCTTATCCCAAAGATACTGTCCTGAAATACTGCCAAGAAATAGCTATCTGTATTGATAACTGGTTTTTGAAAAAAGCCTCTGATGAACAGATGTTTGCCTCATTGCAAAATTTCAACAATTTACTCAACGATTTGGATAAACAAGGAGCCACCCCACCCGTACTGGCAAGAGTTTTCAATGAACTTGCCTCACTTCGCCGCACCCTCATACGTACAAGTGTAATTTCTCGTACAGGTTTCCTTACTACGGGCTATGTACTATTAGAAGTTCTGTTGGTTGTTACTTCAGCTACTATGCTCATTATCAAGTTCAAAAACTTAGTGGCAATGAGTCTGGTGGTGTTTTTTATTACACTGGTATACGTGTATATGTATCGCCTCATTAAAGATATTGATGACCCATTTGAGTATGTTGAGGGCAAAGAAAACGTTACTGAAGTAGCTCTTTTTCCATTACACGAATACATTGAACGTTTAAGAAAGCGAATGTAATACTCATTATGCAATTTACTTGGACACAAAACGAAAAAATAGCCGTTTGGGCATTGGGCTGTGTAACCGTGGGGTTTATTGCATATTGGTTTATATCGCAGTCTGCTTTTTTGGAAAAAATTTTTGAAAAAAAATATAAACCTCGCGAAAAAGCTATCTATTGGGTAGTTTTTCAAAGATTTGTTGGAGCAATTTTTTTGGGTATCTTACCAATGATTGCTATGAGTTTTGGGGCAAAATTCTTTCCAAATCAATATGGAGATGTATTGCCTGTCAGCAACTCTACTTGGTGGTGGATTGTGGGGCTTTCGGCTTTAGTTTTACCTATCAATTACCTAAATGCCAAAAAACCTGATAATTTGGCTATGTATCCCCAAATTCGTACCAAAGAATGGACACTGGCTACTTTCCTTTGGGAATATGGTACTTGGGTGCTTTACTTATACGCTTACGAACTACTTTTTAGAGGTATCTTGTTGTTTGCTATTTGGCAAGCAACCCAAATGGCTTGGCTGGCTATTGCAGTAAATGTTGCGATTTATGCTATAGCTCATATTCCCAAAGGGCAAAAAGAAGCAATTGGGGCTATCCCTTTGGGAATAGTGCTTGCGTATCTTACACTTGCCGAAGGTAACATTTGGATTGCAGTAATTGTACATATTCTTTTGGCTTTGAGTAATTCATTTTTTTCATTTTTAGCTCAACCCGAATTTAAGTTTGCAAGAAAAAAATAGTGGAAAAAATAACAAAAATCTACTTCCGTGCCGATGGCAACTCGCAAATTGGTTTAGGGCATATCACTCGCAGTTTAGCCCTTGCCGATATGCTCAAAGAGCATTTTGAAATTTACTTTTTGATACAAGAACCCTCGCAAGAAATTATTGCTCAAATTCAAGAAGTTACGAAAAATATTATCATTTTACCTCAAACACAAGATTTTTTAGCTGAAGCTCACAAGGTTGCACAAAGTTACCTCGTAGGCAAAGAAATTGTAGTTTTAGACGGCTACTACTTTCAAACGGATTATCAAAAGATTATCAAAGCAAAAGGTACAAAATTAGTTTGTATAGATGACCTACATGCTTGGCATTTTGTGGCTGATGTAGTAATTAACCATGCAGGGGGCGTACAAGAGAGCGACTACTCTTGCGAACCTTACACAAAGTTATGTTTGGGTTTGGAATATGCTCTTTTGCGAAAACCTTTTTTAGAAGCCGCCAAACAAGAACGAAACATTGAAAAAATTGAAAATGTATTTATTTGTTTTGGCGGTAGCGACCCACATAATTTCACCGAAAAAGCTCTCAAAGCCTGCATAGAAGCACAGATTTTCAAAGAAATTCACGTGGTGGTGGGGAGTGCTTATACACACTTTGAAAGTCTGAAAAATTTGACTATTCAAGAAAAAAATGTTTTTTTGTATCAAAATCTCAATGCACAAGATTTGTGTAATGTAATGCAAAAATGCCATTTGGGCATTGTCCCTGCCAGCAGTATCGCTTACGAATGTTTGGCTGTGGGTATGTATCTGATAGTGGGATATTATGTGGAAAATCAGAAGGCGATGTATGAGAAACTTGCTTCCTTACAATATGTAATTGCTGCGGATACTTATCAAAACTTTTCTTTCAATAAAGAAACTCTATCTATTCAAGACACATCTATTCCTAAATTCTCGCAAAATCATTTTTGGAGCATAAAAAAAGTTCTCGAAGTTTTTATAGAATTACTTATTGAAATAAGAATTGCTAATGAACAAGATATGGATATATGTTTTGAATGGGCAAATGATGTCGAAGTTAGAAGAAACTCTATCAATCAAGAGCCTATCCTGTATGAAAATCATTACAATTGGTTCAGAGAAAAACTAAATGATAAGAATACCATTTTTTATATTGGACAAATCAACAGCATTCCATTTGGACAAGTAAGAATAGATAGGAAAGGTGGGTATGGGTACATCAATTATACCATAGACAGGAAGTTTAGAGGTATGGGATTGGGAAAAATATTGGTAAGCAAAGTTATAAATCTACATAAAGATTTCAAGTGGATTGCTTATGTCAAAAACAACAACAACCAATCAAAAAGAATTTTTGAAAAACTCAACTTTACAAAAAAATCAGAAGAGGAAATAAAAGGAGAACTTTACAACATTTATATTTTAGAAAAGAACTAACCTATGCACCCAATCCACATTCAAGACCGAATTATTAGCCCTAATCATAAGCCTTTTCTCATTGCTGAAATGTCAGGCAATCATAATCAATCTTTGGAAAGAGCTTTGCAAATTGTAGATGCTGCCGCCGATGCAGGTGCCGATGCTATCAAACTGCAAACCTATACCGCCGATACCCTCACCATTGATTTCAGAGAAAACGAGTTCTTTATTGCCGATAAAAATTCGCTATGGCAAGGCAAAAGTCTGTACGAACTCTATCAAGAAGCCTACACGCCTTGGGAATGGCACAAAGCTATCTTTGAACACGCAAAGAAAAGAGGCATTATCGCATTTAGCACCCCTTTTGATGAAACTTCGGTAGATTTTTTAGAGGACCTGAACGTTCCCGCATATAAAATAGCCTCTTTTGAGAACAATCATTTGCCTTTGCTCAAAAAAGTTGCCCAAACAGGCAAGCCTGTCATTATGAGTACGGGCGCAAGCACGCTTGCAATGATTGAGGAAGCCGTACAAACGCTGCGTGAGAATGGTTGTAAGGATATTATTTTGCTCAAATGTACGAGTACCTACCCTGCAAGTCCCGAAAATTCAAATATTCTAACCATTCCTCATTTAGCACAACTTTTTAACTGCCACGCAGGACTTTCTGACCATACTATGGGCGTAGGTGTTGCGGTTGCCTCTATTGCTTTGGGAGCAAGGGTAATAGAAAAACATTTTTGCTTGAGCCGTGCCGAAGGTGGCGTAGATAGTGCTTTTTCGCTTGAACCGCAAGAGTTCAAAATGCTTGTAGAAGAATGTAATAGAGCATTTTTGGGCTTGGGGCAAGTGCATTATGGCATTTTAGAAGCCGAAAAGAAAAGTCTAACCTACAAGCGTTCTATTTACGTAGTGCAAGATATAAAAGTAGGCGAAAAACTTACTTCCGAAAATATCCGTATCATACGCCCAGGTTTGGGTTTGCAACCTAAGTATTACGATTTTGTTTTAGGCAAAACAGCCAAGCAAGACCTCAAACGTGGCACAGCTCTGCACTTGGATATGTTGATGTAATTTGTTATTTTTGTGAAAATTAAACTTAAACTTAAAATAACTATGGGATTAGTATATGCCAAAATTACCTTGCTCAATGCAGGCGATATAGAAATGTATAGACGTGCCAAAATTGCAGAAAATGAAATCCGACAGGTAGAAGTAAAAATGCTTGTAGATAGCGGAGCATATATGATGGCAATTAACGAAGTCGTAAAAGAGCAGTTAGGTCTTTTCATTGTAGATAAACGTAAAGCCCAATTAGCTGATGGTTCTGTGCAAGAATTTGACATTGCGGGTCCCATAGAAGTTCGTTTCGCAAACCGAAAAGCAGTGTGCAATGCCATAGTTTTGAAAGGTGATACAGAAATGCTCTTGGGGGCAATTCCTATGGAGGAGATGGACGTACTTATTCACCCACAAAAAAACGAATTAGTGGTCAATCCCGACCATCCTGTTATGGCTCAATTACCTATGAAATAATTTTGTTTGGATATGGAAACTTTGGTAGTAGAAAAAAAGCCCACCCTTAGTAAAAACGAATTTTTGGCTTTGCAAAACCAATCTGAAAAGATTTGGGAATATGATAAGGGTGAAATTACTGAAATTAGTGGTATGAAGAATACAGAAAGACTTATTGTTGCCAATCTTTTGAGAAAATTCTCAAAAACTAAATTGTACGAACAACGAGCTGAACTTCTACCCGAAACTGACTGCTGGCTTACCGAAACCCAAATGCGAAGACCTGATTTAGCTTTTTTTACCAGAGAACAAATTTTACAATCCGCTGAAAAGAAACACCCTATCCCTGCTTTTGTCATTGAAATTATTTCTGAAAATGATAACGTAAATTACACTGAAAATAAAGTTTTAGAATATCAGCACGCAGGCGTGCAAGTGATTTGGCATATCTACCCCGAACTCAAACTTGTCATTGTTATTCGTGGAAAAGAGGCTCGTTATTATGAAGGCGAAGAAATTTTTGATGCCTCACCCGTAGTGCCTGATTTTCAAATAAGTGTTGCAGAATTATTTGCCCAATAAACTATGATGAATAATATTGCCATTATTACGGCTCGTGGCGGCAGCAAACGCATACCTCGCAAAAATATCAAAGATTTTCTCGGCAAACCTATCATAGCCTATTCTATTGAAGCTAGTTTGCAAAGTGGTATCTTTCAGGAAGTAATGGTTTCTACTGATGATACCGAAATTGCCGAAGTAGCCCAAAAATACGGGGCGAAAGTTCCTTTTTTGCGTTCTGCCAAAAATTCTGATGACTTTGCCACCACTGCCGATGTGCTAACAGAAGTTTTGGAAAATTATGCCCAATTAGGACAAAATTTTCAGTATGCGTGCTGTCTGTACCCCACTGCTCCCTTCGTAACGGCAGAAAAATTACAAAAAGCCTTTCAGTTACTTACCGAAAGCAATGCCGATAGTGTAGTACCTGTGGCGACATTTAGCTATCCTATTTGGCGAAGCCTAAAAATTGAAAATGGCAAGTTGCAAATGAACTTCCCTGAAAATTTGAACAAGCGTTCCCAAGATTTGCCCCCTGCCTATCACGATGTAGGGCAATTTTATTTTTTTCAAGTAGCAAAGTTTCTATCTACCAAAAGATTATTTTCAGATTTTTCTGTACCTTTGCATATTTCAGAATTAGAAATGCAAGATATTGATAATGAAACTGATTGGAAATTGGCTGAATTGAAGTATAACCTAACAACATCTTTTTATGAATAATGACAGCTTCAAAGAAAATGATATTCGCCCAAAAAATCTGATGGGAAAACAGGCTATCGCAGCCACTATAGACATAGGAAGGCTACTAATCAAAGCAAATGAATTTACAGAAGTTAGTTGCCCTGCTTGTGAAAGTACAGATTACCAAAAAAAATATAACAAATATAGCCTTACTTTTGTAGAATGTAGAAAATGCAAAACAATTTTTACTAATCCTCGCCCAACAGAGGAAGTTCTTTCATATTTTTACAAAGATTCTGTCAATTATGCCTACTGGAACGAATATATATTTCCTGCATCAGAAGAGGTGAGAAGAAAAAAAATATTTGTACCAAGAGTTGATAAGACATTGATGTTTTGTCAAAAATACAATGTAGAAACAAATAGTTTATTGGAAGTAGGAGCTGGTTTTGGAACTTATTGTTTAGAAGCTAAAAGCAGAAATATCTTTCAGCGAATAGTAGCCGTAGAACCTACTCCTAATTTGGCTGAAACTTGCAGAAAGCGAGGTTTGGAGGTCATAGAAGATATGATAGAGAATATTCATTTTTCAGAAGAAGAGAAGTTTGATGTAGTAGTAAATTTTGAAGTAATAGAACATTTATTTTCTCCCAAAAACTTTATCATAAATTGCGGAAGGCTTCTTAAAAAAGGGGGACTTTTTATTGTTACTTGTCCCAATGGTCAGGGCTTTGATTTTATGGTTTTAGGTGAAAAATGTAATAGTCTTGACCACGAACATCTCAATTATTTTAATCCACAATCTTTAAGTTTGCTTTTAGAAAATTGTGGATTTGAAGTTTTAGAAAGTTTGACACCCGGTAAGTTAGATGCAGATTTAGTAAGAAACAAAATATTGGAAGGAGAATTTGATGTAAGCCAAAATCCTTTCTTAAAAAAGGTTCTGATAGAAGATTGGGATAACCTTGGTGATAAATTTCAGGAATTTTTGGCTGATAATGGCTTGTCTTCAAATATGTGGATTGTTGCAAGAAAATTATGAAATACTGCAAGAAATGCCTTCAAACCGATAAAAGACCAAATACCAAATTTGATGAGTTTGGTATTTGTCCTGCTTGTAATTACTTTGAAACGCTCAAAGAAGTTGATTGGGAAGAGCGTAAAGCCGAACTTCAAGAGATTGTAGCATTTGGTAAACAAAATAATCATTCAGGCTACGATTGTATTATTGGGGTAAGTGGTGGTAAAGATAGTACTAGACAGGCTTTGTACGTTCGGAATGTGCTGAAAATGAAGCCGCTTTTAGTTTGTCTTGCTTACCCACCCGAACAAATTACGCAAAGAGGAGCAGATAATATTTCTAATCTCATTAGCTTAGGTTTTGACTGCGTTACGATTGACCCCGCACCTGTGATTTGGAAAAAATTACTCAAAAAGGGATTCCAAATGTTTGGTAATTGGGCAAAATCTGCCGAATTGGCTTTGTTTAGTAGCGTTCCCAGATTGGCTATCGCTTATCAAATACCACTTATTTGGTGGGGAGAAAATCCTGCTTTACAATTGGGTGATATGGGAGCATTAGGCAAAACAGGAGGCGATGGAAACAACTTAAAGCACTTGAATACATTAGCAGGAGGGGACATTACTTGGCTTTTGAGTGAAGAAATTAAAAGAAACCAAATCTTGCAATATATTTATCCCAGTGATGAAGAAATGCAAAGGGCTAATTTACGGATAGTTTATTTGGGGTACTATTGGAAAGATTGGTCTTTGGTGAATAATGCTAATTATTCATCTTTGAGAGGATTGGACGTAAGAACTGATAAACCTTGGGAAATAGGAGAACCCTATGGTGTTACTGCTCTTGATGACAACTATGTAGCATTTAATCAGATGATAAAATACCTTAAATATGGTTTCGGTAGAACTACCGACTATATGAATGAAGAAATACGCATCGGCAGAATAACACGCGAAGAGGCTATCAAAATCACAGAAAAATTTGATGGTACTTGTGATGATAAATTTATAGAAATGTTTTGCAACCATATTGAAATTAGCAAGCAAGAGTTTTGGGAAATCATAGATAAATTTGTCAATAAGGATTTGTTTGAAAAAAATGCAGAAGGCAAGTGGGTGAGAAAATTTAAAGTTGGAGAGGATTATGAAATATAAACATACGCAAGTTGCTATCATAGACTACGACTTGGGCAATACTTACTCTGTACTAAATGCCATTGAATTTTTAGGCTACAAAGTATTTGTAACCTCCGACTACGAAAAGCTCAAAAAAGCTGATGCCATTATATTGCCCGGTGTGGGGGCTTTTGAAGCCGCTATCAAGTCTATTATTCGTAAAAATTTGGATAAAATACTTACCGAATTGGTCTTACAAGAGCAAAAACCTCTTTTAGGAATTTGCTTGGGTATGCAATTATTAGCCAACTCTTCTGAAGAAAATGGCTTTCATCAAGGATTAGGATTTATTGAAGGGGCTGTCAAAAAAATTATTCCTAAAACCAAAGCTACCGTGCCTCACGTAGGCTGGAACGACCTTAATATAGTTCAAGATAGCAAAATTTATTCAAAACTCAAAGATAGCAAAAACTTCTATTTTGACCACAGCTATCATTTTGAGTGCGAAAGTAAATATGTTTCTGCTACTTGCAATTATGGTGGTTTATCCTTAGTTGCTTCTGTACAAAAGAACAATATTTTCGGCGTACAATTTCACCCCGAGAAAAGCCAAAATAATGGATTACGCTTGTTTAGAGCCTTTATAGAAAATTCATAGGAAATGCTAAAAAGACGAATTATAGCGGTACTTACCGTAAAAGATGATATTGTAGTACAAAGCGTAGGTTTTCAGAAATACTTGCCTATTGGCAAGCCTGAAATAGCCGTTGAGTTTCTCAACAAATGGGGTATAGACGAAATTGCTTACAACGATATATCGGCTACCGCAAAAGGGAAAAAACCTAACTTTGAACTCATTAAAAAAGTTGCTAAAAAATGTTTTGTACCTTTGGCTGTGGGTGGAGGTATTAGTTCTTTGGAAGATGTAAGAAAACTCACACAATCGGGAGCTGATAAAGTGATAGTTAATCATTTACTTTTGCAAAATCCTGATGTAGTAAAAAGCATTGCAGAAAATTTTGGTAATCAATGCCTTATTGCCTCTTTGGATATAAAAAAAGATGTGGCTACCTATAAGCCTTACCATTATCTTACACAAAAATATTTGCCATATACTTTGCAAGAATGGGTAAGCCACATAGAAACTTTGGGAGCAGGTGAGTTGCTTATCAATAGTGTTGATAGAGACGGCTCTTATCAAGGATTTGATATAGAAGCCCTCAAAGCTATACAAAACTTTACCTCTATTCCAATGATTGCCTTGGGTGGAGCCAAAAATGCTCATAGCTTTATAGAACTATTCAAAGAAACCCAAGTAGATGCAGGAGCGGCAGGTAATTTTTTCCATTTTACCGAGCATAGTGTCAATATTTGTAAAGCACAAATCAACCGAGTTCAGGCTTGGGTTCGGTTGGAAACTAATGCTAACTATCAAGATAATCCTATTGATGAGGAAGGAAGACTTTTGAAAAAAGAAGATGATATTTTAGAGCATTTGCTTTTTGTAAAAATAGAAAAAGAAATTATTTGATGAAAATAAAAGTTTGCAGTCGTTGTCTTTATCACGAAAAGCACCCTTTGTATCTTACTTTTGATAAGGAAGGAGTATGCAGTGGCTGTCGTGTTCACGAAGAAAAAGATATTTTGAATTGGCAAGAGCGTGCCGAAAAACTGAGGAGTATTCTTGAAAACTATCGCAACCAATCGGGTAATAATTACGACTGCATTATTCCTGTGAGTGGTGCAAGAGATAGTTATTTTATTGTGCATACCATCAAAAATGTATTTGGTATGAACCCGCTGCTGGTTACCTACAATAAGCAATACAATACCGATGTCGGGGTGCGTAACTTGGCTAATCTTCGTATTCAGTTTGATTGCGATATAATGACTCTTTCAGTAAATCCTGAAACCTTAAAGAAAATCACAAGAGCTACTTTCAGACGCTTGGGCAGTATCTATTGGCATTGTTTGGCAGGGCAAACGGTTTTTCCTGTACAAATTGCAGTAAAATTCAAAATCCCTTTGATTATTTGGGGGGCTCATCAAGGGATTGACCAAGTGGGTATGTTTTCGCATCTTGATGAAGTAGAAATGACCAGAAAATACAGAAAAGAACACGACCTAATGGGGCTTGAAGCAGAGGACTTGATTGATGATTTTGATGAAATTACCGAAGAGGACATCAAACCTTTTATGTACCCCGATGATAAAGAATTGGAGCAAGTTGGTGTAAGGGGAATTTATCTAAACAATTACATTCGTTGGGACACCAAAGCCCAGCACGAAAAAATGATTGAACTATACGACTACGAAACACATAAACAAACCCGAACTTTTGATACTTACAATGATGTAGATTGTTGGAACTATTCTGATGTTCACGATTTTATTAAATTTGTAAAGCACGGCTATGGCAAAGTAACCGACCACGCTTGCCGAGAAATTAGGCTTCGCAGAATGACAAGAGAAGAAGGTTTAGCTTTAGTAGAACAATACCAGTACAAAGAACCTGAAAATTTGGAACTTTTTTTGAATTGGTTAGGCATTACGAAAAATAGTTTTTATTATATTCTAGACCAGTACCGCAACCCTATTTTTTGGGAAAGAGATGAAAATTGGCAATGGCGTTTCAAAAAAGAGGTTTTTGAACAACCTACTCCCGAACACATTGAAAATGCCAGATTAGAATTAAAAGAAAAAAATACTAATTTTGTACTTACAAGAGAAAAACACAGCTCAGACCACAAAAATAAATATATCATTATCGGTAAAGGAAAGTAATTTATGCAAATTGAGCAAAAAACATATATTTTAGAAGCACCTAAAAAGTTAATACTAAAAACAGACTTTATTGATACCGATAAGTTAAGCCCCAAACAAATAGTAGCTCAAACTCTTTTTTCAGCTATTTCTACGGGTACGGAATTAGCAGCTTATTTGGGAGTAGAACCTCTTAGAGAAGGAAAAGCCTATCCTCGCTTGCTCGGATATTGTAATTTAGCCAAAGTAGTACATAAAGGAAAAGATATTAACAACATAGAAATTGGAGATTTTATTTTAACCTTTCAATCTCATAGGAATTCTTTTGTTTTGAATGAAAATGATTTTTTCATTTTACTAAAAAATATAGATGAGGCATCAGTGCAAAAATTCACTTTCGCTTATCTTTATCATTTAGGCTATCACGCTCTACTTACTGCCTCTGCCAAAGCAGGGCATAATGTAGGAATTATTGGTATGGGAACGCTTGGATATACCACAGCTACAATGGCTTGCTTGGCTTCTTGTAATGTGTTTGTGTTTTCCAACCAGTCTGATATAACTTTTCCAAATGTTCAGGTCTTTCCCAAAAATATTGAAAGTTTAGATAAAATAAATCTTGAAACTAATAACATAGGTTTAGATATTGTAATAAACACCTCAAACACTTGGGAAGACTGGAAATTAGCCATAAAACTTGTTAATAAGGGTGGTACGATTGTAAATCTTGGTTTTCCGGGCAGGGGGCAAGATTTACCCCAATTTAATCCCCTTGACCCCAAAGAGTTATATGTAAAAAGTGTTACTATCAAATACTTGAGTGTATTAGATGAAAATTCACTGCCTTATTATCATCAAAGATTTAATATTGAGAGAAACTTGCAATATATTATCCGTTTAATAAAAACAGGCAAAATAAACGTTGAGGAAATTTGTTCAGAAAAAATATCTTACGATAAATTAGAAAACCAGTATGAAAAATACGCAGAGCAAAGAACCAAGCAGATGTATTCAACACTTTTAATTTGGTAAGAAATGAAATTAAATTACGGCTTAATAGGATTAGGGAGAATGGGAGCAGAACCTTCCACAAGAATAGAGCATTATATGAAAAATATCAATGATTGGTTACCTGTAAGCCACGCCGAAGTAGCTCTCAAATTATCTGATAGATTAAATTTTATAGCTTTATGCGATAAAAACAAAGAACGACTTAAGCATTTCTCTCAAATGTATGAAGTTCAGCATACTTACGATGATTATAAAAAAATGTTGGATAGTCATTCCTTTGAATTTATTTCTATTGCTACCCGAAGTGATGTCAGAGCCGATATTATAAAGTATGCTATTCAGAAAGGTATAGCGGGAATTTATGCAGAAAAGCCTTTTGTTCAAAGTCTTAAAGACTGCAAAGAAGTGCTGGCAATAGCCAAAGAAAAAAATGTGAAATTAGCCTTAGGTACTACTCGGCGGGGAATGGCTATTTATAGAAAAGCAAAAGAGCTTATAGAAAGCAGTCAGTATGGAAGTTTAGAACATATATCCATAGAGTATGGTGTAAATACTCTGATGTGGAATCACCCCCATTCAGCGGATATGATTGTGTATTATGCAGGAAATAATACAGCTATCCATAGCATACAAGCTAATGGCTACTACAACAACATACAAAATGATAAATTTATAGATGACGATTTGAATGTAAAGTCTGCTTATATTGAGTTTCAAAATGGAGTATCAGCTTCCTTTGTTGCTGGAAAAGGATATAACATCAGGCTATTTTTATCGGAAGCTATTATTACTATCATAGGTGATGGCTATTGCTTGGATATTGAAAAAAAAGGCGAAAATCCTTATTATTTTCACGAAAGAGAGCGTATTTTTTTAGAAAAAAGTATCAGCGGAGCAGAATACATTTTTAATGCTCTCGTGAGTAGCTTGACTGATAAGACAAAATTTAATATCTTTACCTACGATGAAATTCTGAAAGGAAATGAAATCATTTTTGGCATAGCTGAATCAATTATGAGAAAGGGAAGTATTATTTCGCCACAAGAAATAGACGAAGAGAGAGTAATAACTGGCAAATTTAATGGTTTGAGTGCATAAATTTCTAATATATGCAAGACACTCCCGATTTTATTCGTCAGAAGCAGTTTGAAATTATTGCTCAAAAAAGCGATGCCGAAAAATTACAAATGACTATGGAAATGATAGAATTGAGTTTGCAAATGGCTTACAATTTAATCAAAGGGCAAAATCCTCATTTCTCTCACAGGGAAATTATTGCCCATAGATTTGAAATGCTGTATAAGGATTGCTTTCAGCCTGATGAACTAGAGCGAATAAAAAAACATTTATTATTTGTAAAAGATGAATAATTGAGTAGTAATCTCATAATCCTGTAAAGTTTGGTATAAAAATGTCAAATATTGTATTAAGAGTAGAAAATCTTTGGAAGCAGTATCGTTTGGGGGTTACAGGAGCAGGCTCGCTACGCGAAGACTTGAACCGACTTTGGGCAAAAATAAAAGGCAAAGAGGATACTTTGGGAAAAATTGGAGAAACCAATGATAGAGCAACTATCCAAGGGGAATATGTTTGGGCTTTGCAAGACATCAACTTTGAAGTAAAGCAAGGAGAAGTATTAGGAATTATTGGTAAAAATGGAGCAGGAAAATCTACTTTGCTCAAAATACTCTCCAAAGTAACCAGCCCTACCCAAGGTAAAATTTATGCCAAAGGCAGAGTAGCAAGTCTTTTAGAAGTAGGTACAGGATTTCACCCCGAGCTTACAGGCAGAGAGAACATCTTTCTGAATGGTGCTATTTTAGGAATGACAAAAAACGATATTCGGAAAAAGTTTGATGAGATTGTAGAGTTTTCAGGAATTGGTAAATACATTGATACGCCTGTAAAAAGATATAGCTCGGGAATGTATGTGCGTTTGGCTTTTGCTGTTGCTGCCCACCTTGAACCTGAAATTTTAATCATAGACGAGGTGCTTGCCGTAGGTGATGCCGAATTTCAGAAAAAGTGCCTTGGCAAAATGAAAGACGTAAGCGGCGAAGGCAGAACGGTGCTGTTTGTAAGTCATAATATGGGGGCGGTTCGTGGATTATGTACCAAAGCCCTACTAATGAAAAATGGGAAATTAGATTTCATTGGAGAAGTTGAAAAAGTAATATCTCAATATCTTATCAATCCCACAGGAAAATTTCAGATAGGACAAGAAGGGAAAGACGAACAAGTAATTATTCAAGAAGTTACACTTTTTAATAGCAAAGGGGAAGCAACGCAAGACTTCAAAACGGGCGAAAGCCTGACCGTAGAAATAAAATATTTTGCAAAAAACCTTTTTGAAAGACCTTTCTTTTGGATAGGTGTAGAAAGCCAATACGGCTCTTTATTCGGAGCCAATATGTTTATAGATGGACAATGCCCCCAAAAAATTCAGGGAGAAGGTGTTATCAGATGTACTTTTAAGGAACTACCACTTCTGCCTCAAACATATAGTATCTGGGTAGGAGCAAGAGCCAATGATGCTCG
The DNA here is from genome assembly GCF_053497555.1 of Raineya sp. Lineage (NCBI taxonomy): Bacteria > Pseudomonadati > Bacteroidota > Cytophagia > Cytophagales > Raineyaceae > Raineya > Raineya sp. Next base: position 35,346 of record NZ_JBRCWE010000015.1, read on the forward strand.
CACTTTCCTTACCAAATCCAAAGAAGTTGCTTTTTTTAATATTAACAATAAAGTTGAAGGTAATTCGGACTATGCCGACATTATCGCAACCCAATCAAGCCCAATATTATTGCCGTATGAATGGAGTTACTAAAAAGAGATTGGTTGTTGTTCCGGGTATAAGTCATTTATTAGAAGTAGTTGCTTTACTGAAACAAGAAACATTAGAAAATGAAAAATTCGAAGACTATTTAATTTTAGCTCAATTCTGTGTCTATAATAATCCAACTAAACTATCTATTTTTGAAAAAACTTGTACTGAAATAGCCAATATTATACATAATTGGCATAGTGTCATTCAATTGAATGATGAAGAAGACTTTATCAAACTTCCAACACAAGAAGCCATCAGTTATATTTTATCAAAAACAAAGATTAAGCAAGCTCATAAAATATACATTGTTAGAAATTTTCAAGCAACCAACGAGTTATTATTAAAGACTTACCCTGATGCTGATGTATGTATTTATGGAGATTTAGGTTATTTTGATAGTAACATACCAGAACAAGTCGCTCATAAATATCAAATCTCTCTTTCAGTTCCTATTGAATTTAAGCCAATACCTCCTTATAAAACTTTTAGCCTAATTGACAAAAAAAATATAGCTCATAATCACCTACAAGTAGAAGAGTATGTAAATAAAAAATTACAGAAGTATCTTGAAATAAAAAAGAAATCTAATCAAAATAATATACTCATTTTAACCAATAATCATACGGAGTCTGGACTAATAAGTAGTCTTGAACTTGAAATTCAGTATTATTTAGATGTTTTAAGTAAATATATTTCTTCTGAAACGGTAGTTTACATTAAAGCACACCCAAGACAAACCTTAAACCAGTCTTATTTGCTTTCTGAAAAATTAGAAAAAGAATTAGGCATTGGCTCTGTTGTTTTTGATGAAGACATATCCGTAATTCCATCAGAACTTGTAATAAAAATACTTGATTTCAAAAGTGTAATTACCCTAGCCTCTGGAACTTATTTGTATATTAAATACTTACACAATATTACTACAGAGCAGGGAATAGATGAATATATTATTCGTAAATATTTTAGGCGAATATATCAAAACTATATGACCTATGCGGTGGAAATCATGAAAAAACTATACGAAAATGTGAATGAAATTGCTGATAACAAAACTTTATTAAAGTTTGAAAAATCCAATATGGTACAAGTACCTAATCCTATCATAAGCAATGGAGAAGTGAGTTTAGTAAAAACTATTGAAAATAGCACGATAATAAACCTTTATCACAAAATTTTCAATTTATCAGTAAATACATACTTCAAAGAAACCGAAACATTTATTCTAAAATGTAATACTACTGGATATAGGTTTTTATATCCTTTTGACATTGCCGGTGATGGAAGTTTTTATGAGTTCTTGCAACAATATGATTGGTATTATATGCCTTGGAAGTGGGAACATCAAAAAGTCAGAGATAGAATAAATGAACTTGGCGATGAATTGAAAATATTGGAAATTGGCTGTGCAAAAGGTTCTTTTATTGAAAGACTCTCGCAAGAAGGTTACAAATGTGTAGGGTTAGAATTAAATAAAAAAGCAAAGCAAGAAGCACAAGAGAGAGAACTAAATGTGCTTGCTGAAACTATACAAGAACATTCGCTAAAATTTGAAAATTATTATGATATAGTTTGCTCTTTCCAAGTTATGGAGCATATACCTAATATTGGAGAAGTATTGGAAGCCTCAGTTAAGTCCTTGAAAAAGGGAGGCAGTTTATTCATTAGTGTTCCTAATAATGCATCTTTTTTGGGATTAGACGAGAATAATCCGTTAAATATGCCTCCACACCATATGGGATTATGGGACGAAACAGCACTGAAAAATATTGCTCCTTTTTTTGGATTAGAAGTAAAAAGTATTTATTTAGAACCTCTGCAAGAATATCATAAATCATACTTTAACTCTATAATAAATAATTTACTTTACGAGCAGTACAAGTATTACAGAGAAAAATATGGAATTATTGGCAGATTATACTTCAAATTTTTTAAATATAAAGTCAGAAAAAGAATTTATCGGGCTATGCCACAAATAGAAAACTTTACAATTATTGCGGAGTATATAAAACTATGAAATCCTACCTCAATCTTGGCTGTGGGCAACGCTTTCACCCCGAATGGACAAATATAGACTTTGTAAGCCAAAGCCCTTATGTGCAGGCACACAACCTACTGAATGGTATTCCTTTTCCCAATGAAAGTTTTGAGGTAGTGTATCATTCTCACGTTTTAGAACATTTTACCAAAACCGATGGCAAAAAGTTTTTAGCAGAATGTTACAGAGTATTAAAACCCGCAGGAATAATACGCATAGCCATTCCTGATTTAGAAAGAATAGTAAGAGAATATCTAAAAAATTTAGAATTAGCCTTGCAAGGCAACAAGCAAGCAGAGCATAACTACGAATGGATAATGCTTGAGCTATATGACCAAACCGTTAGAACTCAAAGCGGTGGCGATATGGCTAAATACATATTTCAACCTGAAATTCCTAACGAAAGCTATGTTTTTGAGCGAATAGGCGAGGAAGGACGTTTATTGCGAAAAATGTATTTGGATAGCTTAAAAAATCCCACTAATCCTCAGCCCGCTGCCAAAGATAATAGGAGCTTTATACGAAAAACATTAAGTAAAGCGAAAACCTTACTCAAAAATATCCTGCTAAAAAATGAGGTACAATTTTATCAAGAAAATTTGAAATATACCTATTTAGGGCAATTTCGTCTGGGGGGCGAAATACACCAATGGATGTACGATAGATACTCTTTGAGTAAGTTATTAAAGGAAGTTGGGTTTGATAATATTCAAATCAAAACGGCTTTTGAAAGCAATATACCCCAATGGAACAGCTATGAATTGGAAAGCAAAAATGGCGTTATTTTTAAACCCGACTCGCTTTTTATAGAAGCTAACAAATAAACTATGAAAATCTTACACATCAATACTTACGATTTTGGCGGTGCCGCCAAGTCATGCATTAGATTGCATTTAGGACTACTCAAAACTAATCTTTCTTCAAAAGTCCTTCTCAATCAAAAAACACAAAATGTTGAAAATACATTTGTTTTTCAAGATACTACCGAGCATAGCTTTGGGAAAAAACTAAAAAATAAAGTCATTAGAATAGCCAAAGAACTGAAGATTCTACCCTTGTATAACGCACAAGAAAAACGAGTTATTCAGTTGCAAAAGGAACGTAAGGGTTTAGAGGCATTTAACTTTCCTATTTCTACATCAGACATCACCCAAAACCCACTCTACTACGAAGCAGACATCATTAATCTGCATTGGGTAGCCAATTTTTTGGATTGGAAAACCTTTTTTGCCCAAAACACCAAACCCATAGTCTGGACTTTGCACGACCAAAACCCTTTCTTAGGCATAGAACATTACGCAGAACGATTTATAGGCATTGATGAAAACGGCTATCCGATACCAAGAAAATATACTGACTTAGAACTCCAAGAAAGTGCGTATTGGCTCATCTACAAAAAAAAGTGCTTGCAAAACGTTAAAAATTTACATATTGTATCGCCCTCAAAATGGCTTTTAGAAAGTTCAAAAAATAGCGAACTCTTTGCCCAGTATCCACACTATCATATTCCGTATGGCTTTCCTACGGATATTTTCAGACCTCTTGACAAAAAAGTATGCCGAGAAATATTAGGCTTGCCTTTGGAAAAGAAAATTATCCTTTTTGTAGCTGATAGTGTTGAAAGTACCCGTAAAGGCTTCGCATTCCTAAAAAAAGCCTTAGAACAATTACAAAACCCAGAAGTTTGCTTGTGTGCTATCGGTTCTAAAACCCAACTTGAACAAAAAGAAAATCTCATAGAACTCGGAAAAATTGTAGATGAACGACTGATGGCTATGGCTTATTCTGCCGCCGATGTATTTGTTATTCCTTCATTAGAGGACAATTTGCCCAATACTATGATTGAATCCCTGCTTTGTGGAACACCTGTTGTGGGTTTTCCCACGGGAGGAATATGTGATGTTGTAGAAAATGGAAAAAATGGTTACCTTTGTGAAGAGATTTCAGTGCAGAATTTATATGAAGCCATTGGTTGGACACTTGAAAATCTCAATAGTTTGAATAGATACCTGATAAGCAATGATGCAATACAAAAATTTAGCTTAAACAAACAGGCAGAAGCATATAAGAAACTTTATCACTTTGTACTTTATGGAAATGCCTAAAATATCCATTATAACTCCTAGCTACAATCAGGGGCAATATTTAGAAGAAACAATTTTATCTGTAATTGGACAAAACTACCCAAACTTAGAATATATTATTATTGATGGAGGCAGTACGGATAACTCCGTGGAAATCATAAAAAAATATGAAAAATATTTGACTTATTGGGTTAGTGAAAAAGATAAAGGGCAAAGCCACGCTTTAAATAAAGGTATTGCAAAAGCAAGTGGTTCTATTTTAGCTTGGTTAAATTCTGATGATTTTTATGAAAAGGACACATTATCTTATGTTTCTAATCAATTTCTTTCTAAAAATATAGATGTTTTATGTGGGGCTTGCTGTATGATTACAAATCTTGGAGAGAAAAAATATTTGATGAGTAAAGATATTAACCTTTCTTCATTGCTGCGTTATTGGGAGATAGATTTCTGTCCTCCACAACCATCAATATTCTTTTCTAGAAGAGCTTTCCAAGAGCTTGGTAAATTTGATGAAAATCTTCATTATGCAATGGACTATGATTTATGGCTGACTATTTCCAATAAATACACTTTTTATTGTACAGAAAAATTACTATCTTACTATAGAGTTCATTCTACTTCCAAAACGGGCACTTCCGATGGTTTTGAGAAATTTAGACCTGAATGGCAAAAAGTGGCTCATAAGCATTTACAAAATGCCCCAACTATTGTCAAAACAATATTTTATCTTTCAAAGTACAAAAATCAATTGCCTAAACAAACTTTGTATTATATTAAACGTATGTATTCCTTCCTTAAAAATGGTAAGTAAATGAGGCAAGAAAACATAGAAATATCTATAATTATTCCTTGCTTTAATAGTGGGAATTTTCTTTTAGAAACTCTGAAAAGTATAGATACTTCTCACCCAATAATGAACCATACAGAAATAATCATAATTAACGACGGAAGTAGCGACGTTGAAACAATAAAAATATTAAATGATTTATCTGCTAAATTTCTAGTTTTACATAAAACTAACGGAGGACCAGCTTCTGCAAGAAATTACGGAATAAAACATTCTGTTGGAAAGTATATTTTTACATTAGATAGTGACAATTTAATTTTGATGGATTACTTAGTCATCGGAAAAGAAATATTAGATAAAAATGAGCAAATAGGTGTAGTTTATGCCGCTCCTGAATATTTTGGTGATATAAATTCCGATAGTCAAACTTGGCAAAATCAAAGTTTACTATCGTTAGCAGAAGCAAATTTTATTGATATGTGTGCTATGTTTCGTAAAGATATATGGTCTAAAGTTGGAGGATTAAATGAAAGTAAAATTTTAATTGGACACGAGGACTGGGAGTTTTGGCTCAAAATTGCATTATTGACAAATAAGCAATTTTATTTTATTGACCAAAAATTGTTCAAATATAGAGTTCGCTTGCAAGACTCTGTTAGTATTGTGTATAATAACAGTTGTAGAAAAACTGCATACAAGTTGCATTATCTGTATGATATAAGAAAAAAGTTTCTTTCCAAATTTCTGAAAAGAAGAGAAATCAGTAAAGAAAAATATTGTGAAATTTTAGGTAAAATAACTGGTAATACATCTATGTTACACTTACAGTGTGGCAGTATTTGGATTGCACTTGTAAATCTGTTTAGAAATATTTTTTTATACAGATACAACTCTTTTGAATTTATTAAAGGTTTTATTTACTGGCTTAAAATAAAAGTTTTTAAAAAAAGCAATGTTTTATGAGTTTGATTCACAGGTTACAAAGTATTTGGAGAATATTTTATTTCACTGAACTTGTTTATGCATTATACCACTTTTTCGTCACCAAAAAACTTGCTCAGAAAAATATTCAACTCCAACGGTTGCTTATTTTTGCAATTGCCTGTGCCGATAAGGGTTACAAACTCACCTTAGAAGGCAAGGAACTTATCAAAGTAGCAGGGATTGGTAAAGATAAGAATTTGAGTATTTTAGTTAGAAAATATACACGTGATTTGTTGGTTTTTGAAGGATTTTTTATTTTTGATGACTACCAAAAATTCATCACACAAATTCAAGAAAAAAAGACTGAAGTAAAATTCATCATAGATGCGGGTGCTAATATTGGTTGTGCTACTCTATATCTACATAGTTATTTTCCTAAATCCCAAATCATTTGCATTGAGCCTGAAAAAACCAACTTTGAACTATTAGAAAAAAATATAATACTGAACAAACTGCAAAAACAAGTTGTATGTATTCGTAAAGCATTGTGGAATACCACTACTGAGTTGGAATTGAGAAGGATAGACTTTTCTAATGACGGCTTTCACGTCATTGCAGAGGGTATCACACACGAAATTATTGATAAAGTACCTACCTGCACAATACCTGAATTAGCCAAAGAAAAACAAATTGATATTCTAAAAATAGACATTGAAGGAGCAGAAAAAACAATCTTTACAGACCAAAAGCACTTGCAAGCGTTTCTGCCCCAAACACAAAGTATCATAATGGAAGTACATCAAGAACATATCAGCGATGAACAGATTATAAGCACTTTACAAAATTTTAACTTTAATGCTTTTTTAACTCAAATTGAAGGGCAACCCTCTGCAATTTTAGCTTTTAATAAGACAAAAGAAAATGGCTACTAGTTTTGTTTATTTCTCTTCGGGGAAAGATTTTTTACACAACCGAACTATATTTTCAGTTTTAAGTTTATTATGCTACTATCCTGTACAAATAGATGATAAAATACTCATATATACCGACCAGATAAACTACTATCAAAAGTTTCTTTCTGAAAGTTCTCTTGTAGAATACCATTTGCTAAGTCAAGAGAAAATTCAGGAAATGATGGGAGATGATGACCTTATTCATAGAGTAAAAATTGGAGTTATTGAAAATGCCACCCTACAGTATCCCCAAAACAATATTTTCTACATTGATTCAGACACTTTTTTCTACCAAGATTTCTCAGAAATTATTAGTAAAATAGAGCCTCAAACGTCAATAATGCACAAGTTTGAGTATCAGATGAGTTTTTTAGGAACTTATCCCACTAATGATAAAGACCATTTCAGAGCCGTCTATGATTTACTTTCACAGCACAAGTTTATTATTCAGAACAAAGAAACAGCCATACCCCCCGAAAGTTTTGCCTCTTGGAATGCAGGAATTATCGGACTGCACAAAAATAATTTTCATTGGCTTAAAGCAGTATACGAATTGACAGACCAACTCTATGCACCCACAAAAAATCACGCTTGCGAGCAGTACGCCTTTTCTTACTTTTTGCAAACTCGCTCAAAGCTTATAGATTGTGAAAAATACAATCGCCATTATTGGCATAGAATTGAAAAGAAAATCGTAGATGAATTTTTAGCCAAAAAACTTAATGATAGCTTTGCTAACTTATCTTTGGAAGAAAAAAAATCATTGACAGAAGAGTGGGCAAAATATCTGCTCAAAAAGATACCTAATCACGAGTATATGCATCGCTACAATGCAATGATCGCCTTTCAGGAAAAACATTTTTGGCAAGGTTACAAAGAAAGTCTGAAAACACTACTGGCTAATCCTATGCAAGATTTTACATTTTTCAAAGATATTGCTTATCATACTAAACGAATGCTTTTGGGCGATGCAAAATAAGGTTTCTGTAAAAGTCGGGTTCTTAATTTCATACGATTGGATTTTATTAAAAAATGCTTTACCACTTGTATATCAAGCGGCTGATGCTATTTATTTGGCAATTGACAAAAAACGCATCACTTGGAGTGGTAATCCTTTTGAAATAGATGAAGCAGATTTTCAAAATTTTATTAACCAAATTGATACCGATAAGAAAATTCAGCTGTATGAAGATGATTTCTACGTACCTTCACTTTCTCCTATGCAATGCGAAGTGAGAGAACGAAACCTGCTTGCCAAGGCAATGGGTGAAGGAGGCTGGCATATCCAGTTAGATGTAGATGAGTATTTTATTGATTTTGCTGGATTTGTAGAATACCTGCAACAACTATCTTGGAAGCAAAAAGCTGTAAATGTAAATGTTAGCTTGATTAACCTATTCAAAAAGACAGAAAGAGGTTATTTGGTTATAGCTAATAACGAATTAGACCTCATACAAGTAGCAAGCAATAAGCCTTATTACGAATATGGCAGGAAAAATGGATATTTCAATCATATAGCCCCTTTTTATATGTTACACGATACTTGGTCGAGAAGTGAAGAAGAAGTATGGCAAAAAATTTCTAACTGGGGGCATAAAACAGACTTTGATACAACAAAATATTTTGATTTTTGGAAAAATATTGATGAAAGCAATTATGCTCAAATACGCAATTTTCACCCATTACAGCCCGAAAAATGGAATAAATTAGTTTTCTTTGAAGGCAAAAATATTCAAGAACTCATTCAAAATTTTCAAAATTATCCTTTTCCTTTGTCTAAATTTCAGTTATTTTTGAAGAATAATCGTAATATTGCAAGAGTTAAGTATGTTTGGAATAAACTTTTCAAGTAAATGTTTAAACAACTAAAAAATAAGTTCCACGAGTGGAATGCCGCAAGAGAGCTGAAAAAATACGCCCCTTTACTTGCCAAAGAATCAGAAGGGCTAAATGCAGAACAATTGGTAGAACTTATCTATAGCCCCAAATGGGAGCGTTTCTTTTGGATAAAACAAGTACCAGAAGAAATTTTAAATCTTACCAAATTGATTGAACAGCAAAGACCAAAATGTATATTAGAGATAGGTACTGCAAATGGAGGTTCTCTTTTCTTATTTTCAAAATTAGCAGATAAAAATGCCACCATTATATCTATTGACTTACCAGGCGGCAAATACGGAGGAGGATACCCCAAATATAAAGAAAATTTCTACCACTCTTTTGCAAGTGAAAATCAGAAAATAATACTTTATAG
>NZ_JBRCWE010000016.1:0-49666 GCF_053497555.1 Raineya sp.
GGTATTATATACCTTTTTATATTATCTTTGCTTAAGATTTCCATGAAAAGTAATATTTTAGTTTCAGCACCTAAATATACAACTTTCATTGGAAATCTTTTTCAATCCTAAACAACTTCCTTATCAGAATATAGCGAGTGAGTATGGAGCTGGGAGAAGCATTTGCTTCGCTGGTTCGGGGTTGTGTAGAAGAACTTACCATTGCAATTTTCCAGCCCATTTTCAAAAGCTCATTGATTTTGTTCATCACAATTTTATCATTTGCTTTTACCTTTTTTTCGCTGATGTAGCGTCCAAAAGACCAAAGTCCTTTCAAATCAATCTCTTCGGTTTTCCCATCGGGATAATTTACATACATTTTAGAAAAACTACCATCAAGAAAGTCCATATACTCAACAGTAGTGATAATCATCATTTCTTGTTGTTGCTGAGCATAGCCCAAATGCAAGCCACAGCATAAAACAATTGATAGAATGTATCGTTTCATACGCAAAATGATTTTTTTCAAAATAAATTATTCCGCAAAACAAATTCAAGTTATCTGTTACAAAACGGCTATTTTCTGTGATGAAAACCCTGTTTTGTAGACTTTTTACTTGTAAGACTTTCTGGAAGGAATAAAGACAAGTATCAGCAAACCTACAACAAAAAATAAAAGCAGTGCCAGCACACTATTTCGCATAGAACCTGTAAGATGATGAACAACCCCATAGACAAAAATGCCCAAGGCTGTGGATATTTTATCAGTGGCATCATAAAAACTGAAAAAAGAAGCCGTATCGGTGGTTTCGGGCATTAGTTTGGCATAGGTAGCTCTTGAAAGCGATTGTATGCCCCCCATTACAAGCCCTACAACACCTGCCAGTGCATAAAAACTCATCTCAGCTTTTACAAAATAAGCCCAAATACAAATGATTATCCATATTCCTACGGCTACTCGCAAGGAAAGTGTATTGCCTTTTTTTTCTGAAATTTTTGAAAACAAATAAGAGCCTGCCACCGCCACCAGTTGAATAATTAAAACTACCATTATGAGCGATTGTTGCTCTAAATTGATTTCTTCTTTGGCAAAAAAAGTAGCTAAATACATTACGGTTTGCAAAGCCATATTGTAAAAAAAGAAAGCCACGATAAAAAGTTTGAGATAGGGCAACGTTTGCAGTTTTTTCCAAACCAAATTGAGTTCCTTAAAGCCATTGAGCAACCAACTGCCTTCTGCTTTTTTCTGATAAACATTTTTAGGCATAAAATAAAAGCTGTATTGAGCAAAACCCAACCACCAAATTCCTGTGAGAGCGAAAGAAATTCTTGGTGCAAGTGTAGCATCTTGAATACCTAATTTTTCACGAAAAATGATGAGAGCAAGCGAGAAAATTAGCAAAATCACACTGCCAATATACCCACGAGCAAAGGCTTTGGCACTGAGAGCATCAAATTTATCTTCGGTGGCTATATCGGGCAAATAGGAGTTATTAAAAACGATACTTCCTGCAAAACCAATCAAACCGAGCATATACCCCCATACGCCCCAATGTAAAGATTGCGTATCTTTGAAAAAAAATAGCATCAAGCAAGCCAGCGAACCCATTACACAAAAAAACTGCATAAACCCTTTTTTCTTTCCGCTGTAATCGGCAATCGCAGAAAGTAATGGACTTAAAATAGCTATCAGTAAGAACGCCAATGAAGCCGCATATTCAAAAAGTACGGTATTTTTCAGCGTAAAACCTGCAAAACTGATAATGTTTGAACCATCAGGGGTTCGGGTAACACTTTCGCTGTACCCAGGAAATACCGCCGAAGCAATTACAAGTGAAAAAGCCGAATTTGCCCAATCGTACATTGTCCAGGCATTGAGTATGCGAGGATTATTTTTAGAAAATTGAGTAGCCATACAATGAGTTTAGCCAAACTTATGAAAATATCCATTCAAGGCAAAATTTTTAGTGTAAAACTATTATGAACAAGATGGCGAATTTTGTTTCAGCATATCAGTATTTTTGCCTAATTTTGTAGATATTCCAACAAGCCGACTTATGAGCAAGCAAGAAGTTTTTTTTCCTTATGGTATTAGCAATTTCGCACAAGTAGCCACCCAAAACTATGTCTATGTAGATAAAACGCATTTTATTGAACTGCTAGAAAAAAAGCAAGAGCGATATGTATCTTTTTTGCGTCCTCGCCGTTTTGGTAAAAGTCTATTTGTTTCTCTGCTTGAACATTACTACGATATTAGACGAAAAAATCAATTCCAAGAGCTTTTCAGTAAGTATTATATCGGAAAAAATCCTACTCCACTTGCCAATAGTTATCGTATCTTGTTTTTTAATTTTAGTGCTATTAGCACTTCTACTCCCGAAGAAAGTTATCAAGAGTTTCTCAAAACAATTTCTTTGCAAGTCAGGGCTTTTTGTATGAAATACCATTTATTCAATGATGAAATCATCAAAGAAATTGGCTCACAAAGCAGTCCTGATTTGGTTGTAAAAAGTCTGTTTGAACTTTATGCCATCAATCATTCTGAAAATAAAATTTACTTGCTCATTGACGAATATGACCACTTCACAAACGAAATTTTAATCCGAAGTATTCAAGAATTCAAAGAAACCGTTTCCTCAAATGGCTATGTACGCAAATTTTACGAAGCACTCAAAAATGCCACACAATTGGGTGTAATTGAAAGATTTTTCATCACAGGCGTCTCCCCTATGACTATGGATAGCCTTACCAGTGGTTTCAATATCGTTAGTCATCTTACTTTACACAAAGATTTTGAAACAATGATGGGCTTTGAAGAAGCAGAAGTTAGATATTTGCTTAATCTTACCCTACAAAACCCTAAGCAAGAAGATGCTATCTTGAATGACTTGCGTGAATATTACAATGGATATAAATTTTATCCCTTCAGTAACAATAGCATCTACAACTCCGATATGGTACTCTACTTCTTAAAGCATTTCAAAGATGAACAAATGTACCCCTTTCAAATGCTTGACCCCAACATCGCCCCCGACTACGGAAAACTCAAACAAATGTTCAAAGTCGCTAACTGGCAAAATAATATCACCGTCTTGCAAGAGGTTCTTGAAAATGGTTTCGTGCAAGGTGAAATCATTTATCAATTTAACTTTGAAAATGATTTCAGCAAAAAAGATTTCATCAACTTCCTGTTTTACCTCGGAAACCTGACCATTCAGGAAACCGCTTTCAATAAAATCATTCGCTTCAAAATGCCCAACAAAGTCATTGCCGAACTCTACTGGCACTATTACGCAGAATTACTCTATAAAAATGCTCAACTCCTCTATTCCTTCCCTGATGATATTCAAATGGCTGTCGCTGATATGGCTCTTTCAGGCGATTTTTCAAAGTTTTTCTCCCTCGTAGAAAAACTCCTGCAAAACCTCTCTAACAGAGATTTCTTACGCTTTGACGAAAAACATATCAAAATGGCTATCATTGCCTACCTCATTCAAGCCAATATTTTCAACGTAATTTCTGAAAGAGAAACCCAAAATGGCAACTACATTGATATTGAGCTTTGTATCGCTCCCAACAACCCTTTCAAGCACCAACAATTCGCTATTGAACTCAAATACCTCAAAAAAGAAGATGAACACAAACTCTCTCAAACTATGCAAGAAGCTAAAAATCAAATCTTGCTTTACTACCAAAACGATGCTATCCTGCAAAGCAAAGAAATGCTCAACCTAGTTGCCGTCGTGGTCGTCAAAGATAAAATTTTCGCAGAAAAAGTGCTTTTTGCATAAAAAACTTTCTATTTCCCAAAATCCATTAACTTTGCAAGCAAAATCATAAGCTATGACGAAAGAGTTAGTACCTATCAGCGATTTATTTGAAAATTGGTTTTTAGATTATGCTTCCTATGTAATTTTAGAGCGTGCCGTTCCTGCGATTGAAGACGGCTTAAAGCCCGTGCAAAGACGCATTTTACACGCTATGTATCAAATAGATGACGGCAGATACAATAAAGTTGCCAATATCATTGGGCAAGCAATGCAGTACCACCCTCACGGCGATGCGGCAATTTCGGAGGCAATGATTGGACTGGGACAAAAAGATTTACTCATTGATACACAAGGAAACTGGGGCGATATACGTACAGGTGATAGTGCCGCCGCAAGCCGCTATATTGAGGCTCGTCTCACCAAATTTGCTTTGGAAGTGGCTTTCAATCCTGCCACTACCGAGTGGCAACTTTCTTATGATGGCAGAAAAAAAGAACCCATTAGTCTGCCAATGAAGTTCCCACTACTTTTAGCACAAGGTGTGGAAGGCATTGCCGTAGGACTTTCTACCAAAATTTTACCACATAATTTTTGCGAACTCATTGAGGCTTCTATTGATATTCTCAAAGGTAAAAATACTCAAATTTTACCCGACTTCCCTACGGGGGGCATCATTGATGTAAGCGATTACAAGTCGGGAGCCAGAGGCGGAAAAGTACGCATTAGAGCTAAAATTGAAAAAATTGATAATAAAACGATTGTCATTCGTGAAATTCCTTATGGCACTACTACCACTAGCCTCATAGAATCAGTACTGAAGGCGGTGGAACAAGGCAAAATTAAAATCAAAAATATTGTAGATAATACTGCCAAAGAGGTTGAAATTCTCATCACCTTACCACAAGGCGTTGAACCCGAAATTACCATTGATGCCCTCTATGCCTTTACCGATTGTGAAGTTTCGATTTCTCCAAATGCTTGCGTGATTGTTGATAAAAAGCCTATTTTTACAAGTGTTGATGAGATTTTGAGAATTTCTACTTTGAACACCAAAGAGCTTTTAAGAAAAGAACTTGCCTTACAAAAAAATACTTTGCAAGAGAAAATTTTGGCTTTGAGTTTGGAAAAAATTTTTATTGAGCAAAAAATTTACCGAAAAATAGAGGATGCTGAAACTTGGGAAGCGATTTTACAAATCATACGCACCCATATTGAGCCTTTTACACAAAACTTTTTCAGGGCTATTACCGATGAAGATATTACCAAACTTACTGAAATCAAAATCAAACGTATTTCTAAATACGATAGCCAAAAAGCAGAACAAGAACTTCAAAAACTTCAAAGCGATTTAGAAGAAACTGAAAATAATCTTGCCAATCTGAACGACTACGCTATTCTGTACTTCAAGAACCTACTCAAAAAATACGGAAAAGGTAGAGAGCGAAAAACCACCATAGCAACTTTCGGCACTATTCAGGCAACACAAGTAGTGGCAAATAATACCAAATTGTACGTCAATAGAACCGATGGCTTTGTAGGCTATGGCTTAAAGAAAGATGAATTTGTTTGCGATTGTGCCGATATTGATGATATTATTGTTTTCCGTACCGATGGCAAATTTTTGGTTACTAAAATTGCAGAAAAAACTTTCGTAGGCAAAGATATTATCCACGTGGCGGTTTTCAATAAAAACGATAACCGAATGACCTACAATATGGCTTATCGTGATGGGCTGGCGGGCAATACATACGTAAAACGCTTTCAGATAGGCGGCATTACGCGAGATAAAGAATACGACCTAACCAAAGGCGAAGCGAAATCAAAGGTTTTGTATTTTTCGGCAAACCCCAATGGCGAAGCCGAAAAAATACGCATCACGCTTTCTGCCAATTGTAAAGCTAAAAACAAAGTTTTTGAATATGATTTTGCCACGCTGGATATCAAAGGCAGAAGCAGTATGGGAAATATTCTCACCAAATATCCTGTGAAAAAAATTGAAAAAATTTCGGAAGGTATTTCTACGCTTGGCAAACTCCAAATTTGGTACGATACCCTCACAGGCGAACTGAATACACAAAACAAAGGCGTACTATTGGGCGGTTTTGAAGGAGAAGATAAAATTTTGGTTATTTACAAAGAGGGCAGTTACGAAATCAAAAACTACGACCTACGCCGCTTTGACCCCTTGCAAGTGGCTTTGGTTGAAAAATTTAATCCTGAAAAGGTGCTTTCTTGCATTTATTTCAGTGGCGAACACGGGCAATATTTTGTAAAACGCTTTCGTATTGAAACTTCCACACAAGATAAAATTTTCAGCTTTATCAACGAACACCCTGCTTCGCAGATGTTGCTGGTAAGTACCGAGCCTGAGCCACAAGTAAAAATAAAATATCAGAAAGCAGGTGAAAAAGTTGTAAGCGAGTTTGTGTATGATTTGGACATCTTGGCAGAAGTAAAAGGCTGGAAAGCCGTAGGAAATAAACTGCCCATACAGAATTTCAAAGAAATCACACTCTTGCAACCCCAAACGCAAACCAATACCCAAGAAAATGGAGTAGGTTTGTTTGGATAAAAAAGCGGTTGATATTTCTATCAACCGCCTAATTTACTAACCTTACCCAAAATCACAACTTAAATAAAATTCCAAGATTCAAGCCAAGAAAACCTGCACTTCCTCCATCGCCCAAAATAAGATTATATTTTAGGTTTGAAGTAAAAGCCAAATTATCACTAAAAGAATAGTCAAACCCTGCATAAGGAGCTATTCCTAAACGTGTTGCAGAGGCACTAAATCCTTCAACATTGGCACTCAAAATGTAAGCACCTAAATCTGTTCCAAGATAGAATTTAGAGTTACCACCTCCAAAAAGATATTCTATACTTCCAGTGATAGGAATAACATTTACACCTGACCAAGAATTGAAGCCTAAGTTACCGCCTGCACGCAGGTTATCACTTACATTAAATTTAACCATTGCATTGGCTCCAAAGCCCGTAGCGGTAAATCCTTCACTTGAAATAAACTGAGGTCCGATAGTTAGACCAATATTTGTTTGAGCTTTACTCAAACCAGCAAAAAATAAAGATAAAACGAAAATTAAAAGAGTTTTTTTCATAAAGGTTTAGGTTTTAAGTTTATAGAAATTTTTAGGTGCAAATAAGAAAGGAGGCTAATAACGCAAAGGCATTAGCCCCAAGTTTTTAGATTTTATTTAGTACCATTGAAGGTGAAACCAGGCTCAATAGTGATTTCAATTCTTTTGGTAGAAGCATTGTAACGAATAGTTGCCTCACTATTGCTATCTGTTTTAGCAGTGTAGCTTGTTCCATTGGCAGTTGTAAGAGAAGTTATTCGGTAAGTTCTTGCATAAGAACCTCCTACTTCAGTTGCTTGGATTGTTAGCTTATCACAAGCATCTACCGTAACCCTAACCCCTGCGTTTGGCGAAGCAATAACAGTAGCGGGCTGTTCAGTTAGTTCTCCTACATAATTACCTGCTATTTCATTGCTAAAACAAGGTTTGGGGTCTTCTTTTTTCTTACAAGAAGTAGAAAAAGCCATTGCAAAAGTTAGCAATAGAGCGGGGAAAAGAGTTGTTTTTTTCATAGTAATAGATTTTTAGAGTTGAACATAATTTTTTATGTTGCAATGTTACTATGTTTATATTAACTGATTATTTTTTGAATGTAAAAAAAAAAGTTAATTTTTTACGAAATCCTTGCCCAGTTGGTTGTGCTTTTTTTGAGGCTTTCAAGTTGGTATTTGATGCAAGCGTTTTTGTAGAGTTTTAGCTCGGCATCTTCTTGTAAAATAGTGAAGGCAGTTTGGCGAGCCTGCTCCAAAATAGAAGCATCTTTGGCAAGGTCTGCGATAAGAAGGTCTAAAATACCACTTTGTTGCGTACCCATCAGGTCGCCGGGTCCGCGTAGGCGAAGGTCTGTATTAGCAATTTCAAAACCATCGTTGGTTTCTACCATAATCTTGATACGCTCACGAGCCTCTTTGGAAAGTTCATATTTAGTCATCAGGATACAATACGATTGCTCTGAGCCTCGCCCTACTCTACCCCGTAACTGATGAAGTTGCGAAAGCCCAAAGCGTTCGGCATTTTCAATAACCATAATGGAAGCGTTGGGAACATTTACCCCTACTTCTATCACTGTGGTAGCGACCATAATTTGCGTTTCGCCACGAGCAAAGCGTTGCATTTCAAAATCTTTGTCTTTGGGTTTCATTTGTCCGTGCACTATACTAACGGCATATTCGGGAAAGGCTCTTGTAATGCTCTCGTAGCCGTCCATCAGGTTTTTGAGTTCTAATTTTTCCGACTCTTCAATCAGTGGATACACGAAATACACTTGCCTACCTTTTCGGATTTCTTCACGAATAAAACCAAATACTTTGAGGCGATGAGCATCGTAACGATGTACAGTACGCACAGGCTTTCTGCCTGGGGGCAATTCATCAATAATAGAAACATCTAAATCTCCGTAGAGTGTCATTGCAAGGGTACGAGGAATGGGTGTGGCAGTCATTACAAGTACGTGGGGAAAAATTGCCTGATTTTTATGCCATAGTTTGGAGCGTTGCTCAACACCAAAGCGGTGCTGTTCATCAATAATGGCAAGCCCTAAATTTTTGAATTTTACTTTTTCTTCAATGAGGGCGTGTGTGCCTATCAAAATTTTCATATCGCCGCTTTCCAGATAGTCGTGGATAAGTTTTCGGTTGCCCCCTGTACTTGAGCCTGTAAGAATATCAATGGGAATGTTGAGTTTATCGGCATATTTTTTGAGACCTTGGTAGTGTTGTTCGGCAAGGATTTCGGTAGGAGCCATTAGGCAAGCCTGAAAGCCATTACCTACCGCCAAAAGCATTGCAATAAAAGCCACTATTGTTTTTCCACTTCCTACGTCTCCTTGCAAAAGGCGATTCATTTGCTTGCCCGAGGTTACATCTTTGTAAATTTCCCGAATTACACGCTTTTGGGCATTTGTGAGGTCAAATTCTAAATGATTTTTGTAAAAATCGGTCAGTAGTGAGGTATCTTTGAACGAAAACCCTTGATAGGTTTCTTTGCGATAAAGATTTTGACGAATAAGACGAATTTGTGTATAAAATAATTCCTCAAATTTGAGCCTGTATTCGGCTTTTTTCAAAAGTTCTATGCTTTTGGGAAAATGAATGTTAGCAATAGCTTCCTTTTTAGCAATAAGTTGGTGTTGTTGTAAGACTTCTTCGGGTAGAGTTTCGCGTATGAGTTTAATAGCTTCGGGCAACACTCCTCGTATAATTTTGGCAAGAGCTTTGCTATCCAAGCCTTTTTGTTTCATTTTTTCCGTAGTATGATACACAGGAAAGAGTGTGCCTTGCTCTTTGATTTCTTGGGGATTATAGATTTGAATTTCAGGGTGTGGCAAAGTAATTTTACCATTAAATTCATTGGGTTTGCCAAAGGCAATATATTCCTGATTGATTTGAATGAATTTTTTGATGCCCACAATACCTTTGAACCAAATTAGTTCCAAATCGCCTGTTTCATCTCGCAAATAAGCAATAAAACGCTGTTTGCTACCCTCGCCTACGGTTTCGGTGAATTTTATTTTGCCTTTTACCTGAATATAAGGCATATCGGCGTGTAGTTCAGAAATTTTATGGAATTGGGAGCGGTCTTCGTGGCGAAAAGGATAATGCTGTATAAGGTCGGCAATGGTGAATATTTTAAGTTCCTTTTTAAGAATATCGGCTCGCTGGGGTCCAATGCCTTTTACGTATTCTATGGAAGTTTCAAAATTCATAGTTATTGGTAGTTGATACTACATCTCAATACTGAATACTCAATACTCTGTACTCTGTACTCGTTACTCATTACCCTGTACTTGGTACTCCGTACTTTTCTTGCTTACAAACCAAACGAGTATAAAAGCCAAACCTCCAAATACAAGCACTACAAGCGTCTGAACAATATGCATAAAAGTTCCTATGGTACTGCTCAGAGTGATATTTTGCTGGGGGTTGGGGGCAATTTTGTAACTTTCCAAGGTTTTGCCTACAAGCAAATTGTAAGCCCCTATACCTCCTTGTACAGGTAAAGCCATACCAATCCCACCCATTACCAAAATAGCAAGAGCCTGTAAAGGGTTGAGTGAAGTTGTTTCAGGTCTGATGAAAAAAAGTACATAAGACATCAAATAATACATTACCCAAATCAGTAGGGTATAAAAAATGAACAAGGGTTTATTTTGCACTCCTCTGAAACTCATAATTCCTTGCCAAACACCTTTCAAAAAACTTCCTAAACGACTTTGCAGGAAAATACGGATTTTTTTTCTCAAAACATATATCGCTATTGCCCCTAAAACCAGCAGTAAGCCACCTGCAAAGGCAATCCAATATAATTTTTCTACTGATACTTTTCTAAAAAGCCCTTCCCAAGATTCCGAAAAAATCTGACTAATACGCCCAAATTCCAAAGCCAGCACCGAAAGCACCAGACCCAGCAATATGAAAACATCTATTATTCTTTCAGTAACCACCGTACCAAAAGTAATTTGAGCAGGCACTCCTTCCATTTTTTGTAAAGCACCACAGCGAGCCACTTCGCCTGCTCGTGGCAAGGCTAAATTAGTCAGATAGCCCACCATAACCGCCAAAAACGAAGGAAATGCCCTCACTTTGTAGCCCAAAGGAGCAAGCAACATACAAGAACGCACTCCTCTTGCCCAATGGCTAATGAGAGCAAATACTGTCGAAAGCAAAAGCCAAAGCGGGTTGGCTTCGGTAAAGGATTTTTTTAGTTCATTCCAATCTAAATTGGGTACTATCAGAAAATAAAAAAGGGCAATGCCTATGCCCAAAGGTAAAATATACGATAGAATTTTTTTCATAGCTTGCTAAAAGTATTTTCGGTTCAGGATTTCGCTAACAATAATTGCTTGTTTGAAAGTATCTTTGTTTTTGAGCACTTTGGCAAAAGGGGATTGTGTTTTTTGTTGGACTTGATAAGGCGAAAAATGTTGGTCGCCTTTTCTTTGTTCATCAGTTAGCCCCCTTTCAGGATTTACCACGTCCAAAACTTTCTTTTTTCGGGGTTGCTTTTGTTGTTTAGGCTTTTCGGAGAGCTTTTGTGCTTCTTTTTCAGCCTCTTGAATTTGCTTTTTTACTTGTTTGAGCAAGTCATCAAGGGTAGTTTTGGTACTTTTGTTTTGTGCAGTCTGAGTTTTTTTGGGCAAAGTTTCTTGTTCTTGAGCAGGAGCAGGCTCGGTTTCTTTATTACCCCCAAAAACACGTACCAAAAAGATAATAATTGCAATAATGTAGGGCAAAAGTTCAAATATACCATCCATTGTTTTATGCTTTTTCTTTTCAAACTTACAAAAAGATTTGTAAGACTGCAAAGAAAGTTTATTTTTTTTCCAAAACCTGACGGATAGGCTGTACGAGCCTATCAATATCGCCTGCCCCAATAGTTACAACTATTTCGCAATCAATCATTTGCAAAATAATAGGCAAATTTTCTTTGGTACAAAGTAATTTTTCAGTTGTTTGAGCTTTTTCTAAAAGCATTTTAGAATGAACGCCTTCAATGGGTTTTTCGCGTGCAGGATAAATATCCAAAAGAATGAGCCTATCGGCAAGCGAAAGAGCCTGCGAAAATTCAGTGGCAAAATCGCGGGTACGTGTGTACAAATGTGGCTGAAAAATAGCTGTTAGATGTTTTTCGGGGTAAAGCATACGCACCGCTGTCAGGAAAGCACGAATTTCTTCGGGGTGATGAGCATAATCATCTATTTGAATAATTTTGTCGGTTTTCAAAATGTATTCAAAACGCCTTTTTACACCCTTAAATTCGGCAACAGCTTTGACAATTGTTTCATCAGGTATTTGCAGATTTTGAGCTACTGCAATAGCGGCAAGCACATTCAAAATATTATGATAGCCGGGCACCTGTAAATGTACATTTTCTAAAATACTTTGCGGAGTAAGCACATCAAAAACAAAATTTCCTTCTTGTATGCGGATATTTTTTGCCTGATACTCACCTTTTTGCAAGCCAAAAGTAGCAGAATGAACTTGGTTTTCAATTTTCAGAGGCAAGCCATTTTTATAGAACAAAACACCATTCGTCTTGATTTTTCTGACAAACATTTCAAAAGCCTCTTGCACTGCCGAAGGATTTTGGTAAATATCCAAATGGTCGGCATCGGTAGCCGTAATGATAGCAATATTAGGATTTAAGGTCAGAAAAGACCTATCGTATTCATCGGCTTCTACAACTACATAAGCATTGGGTTCGTTGCTTAAAAGTAAATTGGTAGCATAATTTTGCGTAATGCCCCCCACAAAAGCCGTAACAGGTTTTTGAGCAAAACTAAGTAAATGAGCTACCATTGAGGTAGTAGTCGTTTTGCCGTGAGTGCCTGCAATAGCAATCGTGAAATTATCTTGGGTAATAAGTCCCAAAGCCTCTGCACGTTTGAGAATTTTGTAATCTTTTTCTCTAAAAAACTGCAAAAGGGGGCTTTCTTGCGGTATGGCAGGCGTAAAAACTACTAAAGTGTTTTCAGTTGTAAAATTATTTGGAATAAGACGGGTATCTTCTTCAAATACAACCGATATATTTTCGCTGATAAGCTCTTGCGTAATTTGAGAAGGGGTTTTATCGTAACCTGAAACGCAAAACTGATTCGCCTTGAACCACCTTGCCAGTGCACTCATTCCTATTCCACCTATTCCCAAAAAATAGATATTCTTGAAATCTTGCAGATTCATTGTAGTTTTAGCTGTGCAAATTTTTGCAAAAATAATAGGAAAGCTCGGAAAAATACAAAAACTTACACAAAATTTCTACTGCTATGAATAATTTTCCATAGAAGTTCTACTTTGGCTCACTACCATACTAATAGGAAAATGCAGTACTACCGTAGTTCCTTGATTTTCCTTACTTTGAATATCCATAAAACCCCCACATTTTCTAATTAGACTTTGTACCAAATTCAAGCCCAAGCCTGTGCCTTTCTCGTTCATTGTACCTTTGCTGGAAAAAAGCACACCTGCACGGATTTTTTTCAGATTTTCAGCAGATATGCCCTTCCCTTCATCTAAAACACTGATTTTAAGAAACTTATTATCCAAATCGGTACTTACAACAATTTTACTGACTTGGGAAGAAAACTTTACTGCATTGGAAAAGATATTACGCAACATAATAGCAAGCATCTGCTCATCACATCTTTTTATGATGCCTTCTGTTTTTTCAATATTTAAAATCAGTTTTATCTGTTTGTACCGCCCAATGAGTTGCAAGTTATCAAAAATACTTATCAGAAATTTATTCAATTCTACATCTTTCATTGTAGGTTCAGCATTATCTAATTGGCTTTTTGCCCAATAGAGCAAATTATCTACCAAATTGAGCGTATAATTCAAATTCTGATACATATCGGGCAAAAGTTCTTTCAGACTTTCCAAGGGGTAGTCCCCTTGATAAGCCAGTTCTACCAAAGATTCCGATGAGCTTAATGGACTACGCAAATCGTGGGCAATAATAGAAAAAAGCCTATCCTTGGATTCATTCAACATAGCCAGCTCTTTATTTTTTTGTTCTAATTCTTTAGAATACTCACCGAGAATTATGTTTCTCTGTATAATTAGCTTCTCTTTGATAGCCAAACTTTTGCTGTTCTCATCATAACTTTTCTTCACAATCCAAACATTCATAAAAGCTGTAAAAGTGAGAATGATATGCGTAGCAGTCATATCCACAAAAATGTATAGCCTTTCTCCGGGATAAGGCACTACAAGTTCGGGGAAAAAGTATTCTGTAATGGTGAGAGCTAAAATAGCCAAGCAAACCAAACCGATTGCCTTCCAATGCCACTTGACAGGCAACAATAATGGTGCAATAACCCCTAAAATTACAAAGTACAAGGGAACACGGCTTTGCACCCCTCCACCTCCAAAATAAAAGTAGGCAAGCAAAAGTGCAGTAAATACAAAAAATAAAACATTGGCTTGGTAAAACTTATTTTTGCGAAAAGCAAGATAATAAATGCCTACATATCCGAAGATACTCACTACACAAAACCAACCTATTAGAGTTAAGCCAACTGAAAAATTAATAGGAATCGCCGCTACAAGGCTCAAAACCGCCATCCAAAAAATAACATAAAAGATTTTTTCTTCAAGAGAAAAAATAGTTTTAGGTCTAAAAAAGTCAATAATAAAATTAGATTTGGGCATTACTTCAAAAATTACTTACATTTAAGCCAACAGAAAAAATATTTTTCAAATCTACAAATTTTGTGCTTTCTCAATAAAACATATTAAAATTTTTGTTGTAACATCTATTTAGCTTTACGAAACTATGAAAATAATTTACCTACACCAATATTTCAAGTTACCTACTGAAAACGGTTCGCATAGGTCTTGGTACATAGCCGAAGCAATGCAAAAAAAAGGCTTTGAAATTGCAATTATCACAATAGGTAGTAAAAACGATACAAAAAACTTTGAACAAATAAACATACACTATCTAAATGTTCCGTACAAGCAAGAAATGAGTGCTTGGCGAAGAGTAGTAGCTTTTGCAAAATTTATGCTGAAAGCTATGAAAAAAAGTTTGAATATCCAAAATATTTTTGCAATTTATGCTACTTCTACCCCTCTTTCAGTGGGCATTATAGCACTTTTTCTGAAAAAAATCAAGAAAATTCCTTATATTTTTGAAGTTAGAGATTTGTGGCCTCTTGTACCCATAGAAATGGGCTATGTAAAAGGCAAACTTTTTCAGAGATTTCTCTTTTGGCTTGAAAAAAAGATTTATGAAAATGCTGAAAAGATTATAGTGCTTTCGCCACCGATGCAGGAATATGTACGCAAAATAGTGCCCAAAAAACCCATCTTATGCGTACCGAATATGTCGGATTGTGAAGTATTTTTCCCTCAAAATAAGAAAAAGGAAAACGAACCCTTCCGAATAGCTTATTTTGGCAGTATGGGCAAAGCCAATGCTTTGGAAAGGCTTCTACAAGTTGCTGAAAAACACCCCGAAATAGAATTTTGGGTTATTGGCGAAGGCTCCGAAAAAAAGAGATTGCAGAAAATAGCTCCTCAAAATGTGTATTTTTTTGCAGGGAAACCCAAACACGAACTCAACGAAATGCTCGCCTGTGTAGATGCCTTTTATGTAAGTTTTGCCGAATATCCATCATTAGAAACATGCAGTCCGAATAAATTTTTTGATGGCATTGCGGCAGGAAAATTGTGCATTACCAACACCAAAGGCTGGATAAAAGATTTAGTAGAAAAACACGAATGTGGTTTTTATGCAGGCTCGCCCGATGAATTTAGGAAGAAAATTCAGCCTTTTTTACAAAATAAAAATCTTTTGCAAACCGCCCAAGCCAATGCCCGAAAACTTGCTGAAAAAGAATTTGAAAAAAATCAACTAAGCCAAAAAGTGGTGAATTTTTTAGAATGCATATGAAATACGATTTACACTAACTTGTTGATTTAATTCACAAAAACTTTTATTTTTGTAAAAAAAATAGCGTCAAATAAGAATTTAAGAAATCTTGTAAATCTTATCAAAATGGCAAATTTACTCAATCGTATCACATTAAACAGTGAGGTTTGCCACGGCAAGCCAACTATTCGCAATACTCGCTATTTGGTGTCCAGTATTTTAGAATATTTGGCTGGTGGAGATACTATGGAAGACCTGTTGGCAGAGTTTCCAGACCTTACTCGTGAAGATGTTTTAGCTTGTCTGCAGTACGCTGTTGAAGTAATAAAATTAAAATCATCAAATTTGAATGTCGCTTAGATTTTTAGTTGATGCTCAGCTGCCGCCTTCTCTTTGTAAAGCCTTTATAGAAAATAACTATGAGGCTATTCATACAACTGATTTACCAGAAGGAAACAATACCAAAGATAATGAAATCATTAAAATATCTATTGAAAATAAGTTAGTTGTAATTTCAAAAGACTTGGACTTTTGGGATAGTTTCGCATTGAAAAAAGAGCCACATAAACTAATACTCGTAAAAACTGGAAATATCAGCACAAAAGAATTAAAACAAGTGTTTAAGGAGTTATTTTCTCAAATTATCACCCAAATAGAACAGAATGATATAATTGTAATTACTAGAGAGGGGGTCTCTCACTTTTGATATTTCCAAATTTCCACCCAAGCTGTTTCTTGCACCTTTTGATAATTTGCTAGGTTCAGAGGAACATCAAGCGATTTATCCAAAATCACCCAATCGTAATTTTTATTTTTATTGCTATAATCTACCTGCACGCCCCACTTTTCTTGCAAATTGTAAAAAGCTATCAAATTCTGATAAATCAAATCATTGCTGAATATTTTTTCGTTTGCTTTAAGTCTTAAAGTTCTTATTTTTTGAAAACAATCTACATAAGCCGAATGAATTTGAGGATAGGTACGCACTTGATAAACTTGCAGAGAAATCAGAGCGGAAATGGTAAAAGCCAAAGATAGGTTTTGATAAAATTTGGGAATACGTATCAAAAAATTTTCAAGAACAAATACAAGAGGAATTGCCATAGCTATCCAAGTTCGCTGGGGTAAGAGTTTTTGTTGTAAAATCATCAAAATCAGAGCAGAAATCATTAAGAGTAACCAAAATTTTGTTTGAAGTGAAGTTTGGGACGAACTTTTTAGAAAAACTGCAAAACCAAGTAGTAGCAATAGTAAAAAAACAGCATAAGCCCCTTCTATCCCCAGCCAAAAATCTCCAAAATCTTGCCAATAACTCCAAAAAGATTCACGAAACTGCTTACCTGCCTCATTTTGCCAAGAAGTAGCCAAAAGATTTTCAGAACCATTGAGCAACAAAATAGGCAAATACAAGAAAAATACCGCCACGAAAATACTTGAAACGGGAAGCATTAAATTTTTGAATATGAGATTTTTATAGCTTTTGAATTGAAGTAAAACAATCCCCGCAAACGAAAGCAAAAAGCCCGCAAAATAATATAGAAAAAGCGGTATCGTATAAAAACCTGCAATACTCGCTAAAAAAAAACTGATTTTTTCCCAAACAGCCCTTTTGTTTTGGGGTACTTTTTCAAGAATTTGCAAAAGAGCATTCCCGCTAAGCCAAACCCAAAGTGTAAGCAACAGATATCCTCTCCCACTTACGCTATATGCCTGTATCGGTGAAAGCAAGGTAAAAATAAGTACCAAAGCCAGAGCCACCTGAAATGAATTTCTTTTCAGAAAAAAACGAAATAGCAAAATCTGCAAAAAAAGTAAGCAAAGCATTGAAGGCAAGCGAATTGCCCACAATTTGTTTCCAAAAAAGTCTTCCCAAAGGCTTACCCAAAGATTAAGCAAAATATGATTATTAGGATTGGGGTAATAAAGTGCTGAAACCCAGAAACCTTTGCTTGCAAAATGAACATAGCTAAAAGCCTCATCAATGTGGATTATCTTGAAATTTAGCAAAAAGCTGTTATACAGAATACTTACAAGCAAGAAAATAACAATTGTTATTTTCTGAATTTTGTTCATTTTTTGGAGCGAATAGCAAAATGATGATACTTTTAGCAAAAAATCTTGCTTGAGCCTTTCAAGGAAACTTTGTAGTTGCAGGACTTTCCTTTGTATCCAAAAACTTATCAAAGCCAAAAGCAAACCACCAAAAGTGCTAAAAATTTGAACATACCGAAAGTTTTGAGGATTTAGGATTTGAGAAGTAAGTTTTTTCCATTGAGCTTCATCGAAAGGGTAACTATGGGCTACCCAAGTTAGGACACTTTCATAAGAAACCTGCCAAACTGCCAATGAAAAAGTAAAAAATAGCAAGCCCAAAACTAAAAAAATAACTTTCAGTAACATTTGGCAAGCAATTTGCTCAATTTCTTAACAAAAAAATCACATTGATTTTGATTGAGTTTCGCTCAAAAAAACTAATTTTGCAGTCGTTTTTATGAACACTCTGCACTCATATCGCCCAAAAGTAAAAGATTATTCGGATACTGCCAAAAATATTGCCGCTATTGATATTGGCACCAATACAGCTCATTTGCTTGTGGTAGAACTGCCCGCCCAACAGCAAATTTTTACCCCTTTTCGCATTTTACACAAAGAAAAAATAGCTACCAAAATAGGTGAAGGCGGTATCAGTTATGGCTTTATTACCGAAGCCGCCCAAGAACGTCTGCTCAAAGCCCTTCATCAGTTTTGCGAGGTATTGCAGTATTATGGAATAGCCCCCGAAAACGCCCTGACTATTGCAACAAGTGCTTTTCGGAATGCTTCTAACCAAAAAGAAATGATTGAAATTGTACGTGAGCAAACAGGCTTGCAGGTACAGGTTATTTCGGGTGATGAAGAAGCGGAGCTGATTTATTATGGCGTTAAAGCCGCTCTCAAAATTGGAAAAGGCAATGCCCTCATTATGGATATTGGCGGGGGTAGTGTGGAATTTATTGTATGCAATGCCGAAAAAATGCTATGGAAACAAAGTTTTGAAATCGGAGCTCAAAGGCTTTTAGATAGATTTATGCAAAATGAAAAAATTACCCCTTCCGAACGACAAGCTCTCAATGATTTTTTAGAACAAACCCTCTCCCCTCTTTCCGAAATACTAAAAATTTACCCTATTGAAGTGCTTATTGGTTGCTCGGGAACTTTTGATACTATTGATGACATCAATCACATCAAAAAGCATCAAAAATTAGACTACAATGCCAAAGAAAGTGCCTTCACACGAGCCGAATTTGAAGTTATTTTTCAAGAATTTTTAGAAAAAAACCACGCCGAAAGGCTCGCTATACCCGGAATGACCCCAATGCGTGCCGATATGATTGTCGTTGCTTCTTGCCTTCTGGACTTTGTACTTAGCAAATATCATATCTCACAAATTCGCGTTTCTCATTATTCGCTCAAAGAAGGAGCTATTTACAAGTTTTTGCAAAATTGCTAAATCCGTTTTGCTCAAAAACTATTTTTCACGAAATTAGCACCTTCAAAATCATTCTTTTCTATGTCCCAAATTATCCCTTTTGTGCATTTGCACTGCCATACGCAATTTTCGCTACTTGATGGAGCGGCAAGTATTAAAGAAATGATGAAAAAAGCCAAAAATGATGGTATGAAAGCCCTTGCCCTTACCGACCACGGCAATATGTTCGGGGCTTTTAAGTTTGTAGCAGAAGCCAATGCCCAAGGACTAAAACCTATCGTAGGTTGTGAGTTTTACCTTGTCAAAGACCGCTTTCAAAAAAATTTCAAGAAAGGCGAAAAAGATAAACGCTATCACCAGTTGCTACTTGCCAAAAATGCCGAAGGTTATAAAAATCTTTCCAAACTTTGCTCTTTGGGCTTTATTGAAGGCTATTATGCCAAATATCCTCGCATTGATAAAGAACTAATTTTGAAATACCATCAAGGGCTGATTGCTACTTCTTGCTGTTTGGGTGCCGAAATCCCGCAGGCAATAATGTACGAGGGTGAGCAGAAAGCCGAAGAACTGCTTCAATGGTGGATTGATGTATTCGGTGAAGATTATTACATTGAACTCCAACGCCACCACATTGAAAACGTAAATGGCAATGGTATGAGCCAAGAAGATGTAAATCAGGTACTTTTGCGTTTTGCCAAAAAATACAACTTAAAAGTAATTGCCACCAACGACTCACACTATGTAGATGAAAAAGATGCCGCCGCCCACGATATTTTGCTCTGCATCAATACGGGTGCCAAAGTTTCGGACCCCAAAGCCACAGATGAAGAAAGTAGCAAGGGGCGTTTTGCTTTTCCCAACAACGAATTTTATTTCAAAACTCAAGCCGAAATGAACACGCTCTTTGCTGATGTTCCTACGGCTCTGGATTTTACAAATGAAATTTACGATAAAGTAGAAAATCTCAAACTCAAACGGGATATTCTAATGCCCAATTACCCACTTCCACAGGGCTTTCAATCGCAGTTTGAATATCTCCGCTACCTTACTTTTGAAGGGGCAAGACGCAAATACGGCTCGCTTTCAGCAGAAATTGAGCAACGTCTCCATTACGAACTGGAAGTAATGCAAAAAATGGGCTTTGAGGGTTACTTTCTAATTGTACAAGATTTCATCAATGCCGCCCGCGAGCTAGGGGTTTGGGTAGGTACGGGACGTGGCTCGGCGGCGGGTTCGGCAGTAGCCTACTGCATTGGCATTACCAACATAGACCCCATTCAGTACAATTTGCTTTTTGAGCGTTTCCTGAACCCCGAACGCGTTTCTATGCCCGATATTGATACCGATTTTGATGACGAAGGTAGGCAAAAAGTTATTGACTATGTTGTGGAAAAATATGGTAGAAACCAAGTGGCTTCTATCATTACCTATGGCACAATGGCGGCAAAAATGGCTATCAAAGATGTGGGCAGAGTGCTGGAACTGCCACTCAACGAAACCAATGAACTTGCCAAACTTATTTCCGATAAGCCGGGCACGAAACTCAAAGATGAGTACGAAAAACCTGAAATTAAGGCAATTTTGCAGGAAGATAGCCTTCGCAGTCGCGTTCTGAAAGAAGCTCTGGTGCTAGAAGGCTCTGTACGCAACCGAGGCGTACACGCCGCAGGAATTATCATTGCCCCTGATGATATTACCAACTATATCCCTGTTTGTACCGACCCCGAAACCCCTCTACTGATTACACAATTTGATGGCAAAGTAATTGAAGAGGCGGGTATGCTCAAAATGGACTTTTTGGGGCTAAAAACCCTCACTATCCTACGCGATGCCATTGATTTAATACATAAAAATCACGGTATAAAAATTGATATTGATAAAATCCCCCTTGACGATAAAAAAACCTTTGAACTTTACCAAAAAGGCGATACAATCGGCACGTTCCAGTTTGAGTCCGAGGGTATGCAAACTTGGCTTCGTAAGCTCAAACCTACCAATATTGAGGATTTGATTGCTATGAACGCCTTATACCGCCCTGGTCCTATGGATTTTATTCCCGTGTATATCAATCGTAAATACGGCAAAGAACTCGTAGAATATCCTCACCCCCTTTTAGAGCCTATCTTGAAGCACACCTACGGTATTATGGTGTATCAGGAGCAAATTATGCAAACGGCTCAGATTGTTGCAGGCTATACGCTTGGCGGAGCAGATTTATTGCGTAGGGCTATGGGTAAGAAAGATAAAGAGAAAATGGCAAAAGAACGCGATAAATTTGTAAAAGGAGCAAAAGAACTCAATAATATTGATGAAAAGAAAGCCAATGAGATTTTTGACATAATGGAGCGTTTTGCCGAATATGGCTTCAATCGCTCTCACTCTGCCGCTTATTCACTTATTGCCTTTCAAACTGCCTATCTGAAAGCACACTACCCCGCTGAATATATGGCTTCGGTGCTTACACACTCTATGGGCAACATTGAAAAAATTACTTTCTTTTTGGAAGAGTGTAAAAAGCAAGGTGTAGAGGTGCTGGGACCCGACATCAACGAAAGTGCCGATAAGTTCAGTGTAAATAAAAAGGGACAAATTCGCTTCGGACTAGCGGCTATCAAAGGAGCTGGCGAAGTTGCCGTTGCTAATATCATTGAAGAAAGACAGAAAAATGGTGAGTTCAAATCTATTTTTGATTTTGTAGAAAGAGTAAATTTGCAGTCGGTCAATAAACGTGCTTTGGAGAGTTTGGCTCAATCGGGCTGTTTCGATTGTTTCAAAGAAATTCCTCGTGAGGCTTATTTTGCCAAAGAAAAAGATGAAGAAGCCACTTTTATTGAAAAGCTAATCCGTTATGGCAATGCCATTCAAGCAGAAAAAAGCAATGCTCAGCAATCGCTTTTTGGGGGTGGCACGGCTCAACTCATTCCTCCGCCCAAAGTACCTAAAAACTATAATACTTGGAGCAATCTGGAACGCCTGAACAAGGAAAAAGAAGTTGTAGGTTTTTACATATCGGGGCATCCGCTCAATGCTCATAGAATTGAGCTTGAGAAATTCACTTCTTGCCGCCTGAAAGATATTTTCAGACCTAAAAGCGAAGAAAATCCCGAACCTTTTTACAAGGATAAAGAAATTGCTATTGCAGGTATTGTTACGGAAGTGCAGACCAAACAAGCCAAAAATGGTAATTATTTCACCACTTTCAAAATAGAAGATTACGATGGCAGTTTGCAAATAAGCCTTTTCGGTTCGGATTATGCCAAATTTTCGCCTTTTGTCAAGCAAGATGCTCTTTTATTTATCAAAGGTAAAATCCAAAAACGCTACAATGGCGAGGAATTTGAGTTTAGAGTTCAGACTATTGACTTTCTGACAGATGCCCGCGAAAAACTTATCAAAAGTCTTATTTTACAAGTAGATTTACAACACCTTTCGGAGCGTTTAGCCGCTGAGCTGGAAACACTTTTGCAAGAAAACAAAGGCAAAATACCCCTCAAAATGATACTATGGGATAGTAAAGAAAATGTGCAAGTGCAAACTTTTTCCCAAAAATATGCTATAAGCATAGAAAACGAACTTTTGGAAAGTTTAGAGCGATTAGAGGGCGTGAGCGTATCATTGGGATAGTTTGAAAAACAAAGTTGTTTGCGTTTGGAATGAAAATATCTAAATTACCTAAAAATGATGCCTACAAACCTTCCTCTTTTGCCCGTAGGTGAGCAAGATTTTGAGAAAATACGGAAGCGTGGCTGTGTGTATGTAGATAAAACTGAATTTATTTTTCAGCTCATCAGTTCAGGAGGTTCGTTTTTCTTTATTTCAAGACCTCGCCGCTTTGGAAAATCTTTACTTATTAGCACGCTTAAAGAAATTTTTTTAGGCAAAAAACACCTTTTTGAAGGGCTTTTTATTTATGATAAAATTGAATGGCAGTCTTTTCCTGTTGTTCATTTGGATTTTAGTAGCTTGGATTTCAGAGGAAAAGGCTTAGAAAAAGCAATCAGCGATAAACTTGATGATATTGCCCAAAATTATCGGGTCAGTTTGGTAGAAACTACCCTTGGCAGCAAATTCGCAGAGCTTATCCAGAAACTCCATAAGCAAGCTAATCAGGCAGTAGTTATTCTTATTGATGAATACGACAAGCCTATTACTGATGTACTTGAAACTTACCAAAATGAGCAAGCCTACATACACCGAGAGGTATTGAGGGCTTTGTATGGCATCATCAAAGGAAACTCGCAATATATTCGCTTTTTTTTGCTAACGGGTATTACGCGTTTTACCAAAGTTTCTCTTTTTTCCGACCTCAATAATCTCACTGACCTAACTTTTTACAGCGATTTTCACAATTTGCTTGGTTATACGCAAAAAGAGTTAGAATTTTATTTTGAAAAACATATCCAAAAAGCCGCCGAGTATCAAAACAAATCCACAGACCAGCTTCTTAGTGAAATCAAGGAATGGTACAACGGCTATTCTTGGAATGCCCGTGAAAGAGTCTATAACCCTTTTTCTATTTTACGCTTCCTTACTCAAAAAGAATTTTACAATTTTTGGTTTGAATCAGGTACGCCCAAGTTTCTTATCCAAAAACTTAAAGAAAGACTTTATTTCAATCTATCCCAAACTTCTATTTCTTTGGCGGGTATCAATACTTTTGATATTGATAACCTCAATACAGAAACTTTACTTTTCCAAACGGGCTATCTTACTATTGCCGAAAAAGATGATTTTGGCAACTTTTTACTTAATTATCCCAACAAAGAGGTAGAGCAATCTATGCTACAATACTTGATTACTGCATTTTCAGAAAATCCTCGTAGTGATGTAAATGCTAAGAAATTAGCTCGTGCTATTCATAACCACGACTTTGAGCTTTTTGAGCAAACACTCAACCAACTTTTTGCTGATATTCCTGCCGAAATTTTCCTTGCCAAAAAAGAAGCCTACTATCATTCTATTGTATTTTTAGCTCTCAAACTTGCAGGCTACTTCGTCAAAGCAGAAGTTCGTACTTCCAAAGGTAGATTAGATGCGATACTTTCTTACCAAAACCGAATCTATATTTTTGAGTTCAAACTTGATGAAAGTGCCGAAAAAGCGATAGAGCAAATTCATCAAAAAAAATATTACCAACATCTGGATAGTAATGCAAAACAAATTTTCTTGGTAGGAGTTAATTTTTCAAGCCAAAGCAAAGAAGTTGAAAAAATGATAGTAGAAGCGTGGAAATAAGTTCTTTCAAACGTCTTAAAGCCAGATTTTTCATTAAATATCACTGCCGAAATGCTCAAAATAGCTTGGAATTCTCTCTATCGCCACCCACTTCCCGAAGGACACCGCTTCCCAATGCTCAAATACGACCTTATTCCCGAACAATTGCTCTATGAAGGCTCAGCAAGCACCGAAAACTTTTTTTCGCCTCGTCCTATTGAGGAAAAATACATCACCAACACACATTTAGCAAGTTATTGGGAAAAACTAAAAAATCTTGCACTTTCTCCATCCGAAATCCGCAAAACAGGCTTTCCACTTTCCCAAAGTTTGGTAGAAAGAGAAATCATTATTGCCCAAGGCACCATAGATTGTGCCTTGTATGCTCAACAATACGGCATAGCAATGAATGTAGCAGGTGGCACACATCACGCTTTTACAGATAGAGGCGAAGGCTTTTGCTTGCTCAATGATGTGGCAATAGCAAGCAACTATCTGTTAGAAAACAATTTGGCAAAGCGTGTTTTAGTAGTAGATTTAGATGTTCATCAGGGCAATGGCACTGCCGAAATTTTTAGAAGCAATTGGCAAGTTTTTACATTTAGTATGCACGGCGAGAAAAATTATCCTCTGCAAAAAGAAAAATCCGACTTGGATATACCCCTGCCCGATGGCATTACAGATGAACCCTATCTGAAAATTTTACAAAATACATTGCCAAGGCTATTAGAAAAACATCAGCCTGAATTTATTTTTTACATTTCGGGGGTAGATGTACTACATACCGACAAGCTCGGCAGATTGGGTTTGAGCTTGGAAGGTTGTAAAGCCCGCGACCGATTTGTTTTGGAAACTTGCAAGCGTAATCAAATTCCACTTGCTATCAGTATGGGAGGCGGTTATTCGGAACGAATTGCCGATATTGTAGAAGCTCATTGCAATACTTTTCGCCTTGCCCAAGAAATTTTTTTCTAAAAAACCAAGCTCTTTCCAAGCAAATTTCCTAATTTTCAAAGCTGATTTGAAATTTTTATCGCTAATTCCTCAAAGCTAATAAGTCAAATCCTGTAAATCTTGAAAATCATTTTAATTTTGGCTTAATTTTTTTGCTTATGAATATCAACATTCGTTTTTTGGGAGCTTCGCAAGAAGTTACAGGTTCTAAATTTTTACTGGAAGTAGATGAATTCAAAATATTGATAGACTGCGGTTTGTTTCAAGGGAAAAAAGAATTACGTGAACTGAATTGGTCTGATTTCCCTATCAATCCCGCTGAAATTGATTGTATCTTGCTCACACACGCTCACATAGACCATACAGGCTATTTGCCTCGCTTGGTAAAACAAGGCTACAAAAAGTCTATTCATTGCACCCACCCTACCCTTGATTTGGTTAAAATTTTACTTTTAGACTCCGCCAAATTGCAAGAGGAAGAAGCCTTTTACGCTAGTAAAAAAGGTTATTCCAAGCATAACCCACCCGAGCCGCTTTATGATGAAAAAGATGCTCAAAAAGTATTTCCACTACTCATCAGCCACCCTTTTAGGCAGTGGATAAAAATCAGCGATACCATAGAAATTCGTTTCCAAACCGCAGGACATATTCTTGGAGCTTCTATCATTGAAGTTCTGCTCAAAGGCGAAAAAGAAAACAAAAAAATAGTATTTTCAGGAGATTTGGGCAGATACCAAGACCCTCTGATGCCTCCACCTACGCCTATTCAAGAGGCAGATATTTTGCTTATTGAATCTACCTATGGCAACCGAGATAATATTGATGTATTTCCTGAAAAAGAGTTGGGTAGGATAGTCAGGCAAACCCTTAAAAATGGCTGTTTGATAATTCCCGCTTTTAGCGTAGGCAGAACCCAAAGTGTGCTTTATTACCTTACCCAACTACTTGAAAAACAAGAAATTCCTAATGCTCCTATTTTTGTAGATAGCCCAATGGCAATAGACGTAACCGAACTTTACGACAAATATGACGACTGCCACTCGCTTGCCAAAGAAGTCTTTCAGCAAGAACCCAATTTTCTCAAACACCCCAATATTCATTATTACCAAAGTCAGGAGCAATCTATTTCGCTCAATGAAATCAGGAAAGGGGCTATTATTATTTCAGCAAGCGGAATGGCAACAGGAGGCAGAATTTTGCACCATCTCTACAATCGCTTGCCCAACAGCCAAGATACTATTTTATTTGTGGGCTACCAATCAGAAGGGACAAGAGGTAGAGATTTGCTAGAAGGCAAAGAATTTATCAAAATTTTTGGCTCATACGTACCCGTAAAAGCTCATATTGAATACATTGCAGGACTTTCTGCCCACGCCGACCAAGAAGAACTCTTGCAATGGATTTCAAATTTCAAGCAAAGCCCTAAAATTACTTTTATCACTCACGGCGAAAAAGAAGCCTCGCAGAGCCTTGCCTCACTTATTCAAGAAAAATTTCATTGGAAAAATGTAGTAATCCCCAATTATATGGAAGGTTTTGTGCTGTTTAGAGGCATTTAGCAAAATACCACAAATGACGTATATCATTTTAGGCTTTTTCAAGTAATTTTGGTAAAATTTCCAAAGTTATGCTAAAAGCCTTTTTCAGTATTATATTGAGCCTGTTTTTAGTGAGTGCCGATGCCCAAAAAAGCAAAGCCAAACCCAAAATTCGCGTGAGTGTTTGGGAGTTTTTTGATGTTCGCACCTTTCCTGATGAAAATATTTTCATAAACCCTCGTGAAATTCCTAATGGCAAAGATGATGACAAGAATGGCTTTGTAGATGATGTCTATGGTATAGGTTTTGATTATCAAGAACAGCCTACTTTGCACGAATATACTCCTATTTATGATTCGGCAGGAAAAACCTTATCCCGTTATTTTCACGGAACAGCCGTAGCAGGCATTGTACTACGCAATAATCCCGATGTAGAGCTGGTAGGCGTTGGGTTTTTGAAATATGTGGATAGACCCAAAGAAGCTGAATGGTTAGAGAATATCAAAAAAAGGCTTTTGGGTAGTCCTGAAGCAGATGTTGCTTTGCTTGATAAGGCATTTCGTACTTCTGTGGCATATTTTAAGGCTCATAATGTAAAAGTTGTGAATATTAGTTGGGGGGCTCGTACCGATTTCTTTAAAAAATTCCTTACAGAGTTAGGCATTTATAGCGAAGAAAACTTTGAAAAAATGAAAAAATGGATGAAGCTTTTTCACGATAGCCTTTACAAAGTTTTCAAAGAAAATCCCGATATTTTTTTTGTGATAGGGGCAGGTAATGAAAATAGCGATATTGATGCCATTTTTTCCGTCCCTGCGGTTATAGATTTACCCAATACTATCGTTGTTGGCGGATTAGACAAAACAAGCACACAAAAGGCAAGTTTTTCTAACTACGGAAAAAATGTAAAAGTGTATGCCACTGCCGTCTATGACCAGCTTCAAGTTTCGCCTATGCACGTTTTGCCCAATGCCGAAGGAACTTCATTTGCCGCCCCTGTGGTTACGGCTTATGTTGCCCGCGAGCTAGCAAATGGCAAAAATTTCAAGCAAATCAAAAATGAATTGATTGCCAAAAAGCATATTGTTTCAAAATAACCTTAAAATCAAAATTATATGAAAAAAGTAGTTTTTATTTCCGTTCTAATCAGTATAAACCTACTTTTAGAACAGAAAGCCTTTAGCCAAAGTTCAGTAGAACTTATTCCCTATCGTAACAAGCAAATGAAATGGGGATATTGCGATAAAAACAAAAAAATAATCATACCTTGTGAATATGATGAAGTTCAACTTTTTAGAGAAAATATCGCTTTTGTAAGAAAAGGAAAGAAATGGGGTACGATTGATACAAAAGGTAAGGTTATCATAAATTTTCAATATAGTGAAGTTCGTTACCCTTTCAACAATGGTGTAGCTGTGGTGATAAAAAATAATCAATTAAGTTACATAGATACAAACGGAAAAGAAACGAATAAACCATCAAAATATTTATCATCAAATAGTAATATAGAAAACGAATTTGATAAATATTGCTATAACCCTGAAAATCTAATTTTTAATACAAATCTTGCAAAAGTTCAAAAAGATGAGTTGTGGGCATTAAAAGATGAAAAAGGAAAACTGGTTACTCCATTCAAGTATTATTGCATAGAAGATTTTAAGGAAGGAATGGCAAAAGTAGCAAGCAAAATTGAATATATCTCAATAGTAAGTAACCAAGGAACTGAAACTATTAAAAGTTGTGCTTTATATGGCTTTGTTGATGCAAATGGGAAAGAAATCATACCTTGCAAGTATGCGTATGCTACTGATTTCAAATTTGGATTTACCGCCGTTCTTACCTATCCTGACACTGTAAATGTTGATGCAAATACCAACTATATCGATAATGCCAAAAAGAAAACTCTTATTTTTGATAAGAAAGGTAATCAATTAGCTGAAATAGATGAAAATTCTGCTTCCTTTATCTCAAATGATAGTTTATTGGTACTAGTAAAGCCTGGATATAGAATTTTAGCAATCTACAAGCTAAATGGGAAAGCATTGATACCATCCAACAAATATGACCTTATCGAATTTTTACTTTTTAGAATGTATGATACTGAACAA
Source organism: Raineya sp. (assembly GCF_053497555.1). NCBI lineage: Bacteria > Pseudomonadati > Bacteroidota > Cytophagia > Cytophagales > Raineyaceae > Raineya > Raineya sp. The sequence continues at coordinate 28,501 of NZ_JBRCWE010000016.1, forward strand.
TTAATTATCTTTCCATATAATTTAGCCTGTGTAGTCAAAAATGGAAAAAAAGGAGTAATATCAAAAAATGCTCAAGAAGTCTTACCCTGCGAATATGATGAAATTTTCACGAGTAAAGACTTCATTTTTGCAAAAAAAGAAAAAAAGTGGGGTATTTTTAGCAACAAAGGAGAAGCAATAATTCCTTGCAAATATGATGATATTGGGTTAATTGAAAACAATAGATTAGATAAATTTTTGAATAGTTTAAGAAAAAATTTTACCGGAAATTTTGTTAGTAGCCGAGGTGAAGTTTTCTTACACTTAATATACTCAAAAGATTTGTTCTTGGTAGTAGAAAATGGTATTCTTGGCTATATTGACACTAAAGGAAACAAATATTGGGATTAAATAGCTTATTATGAAAAATCTTGTATTCTTGTTCTCCATAGCTCTTGCGAGTTATCAAAATCTTTCTGCCCAACTAATGGCAGAAAAAGTGGTACAAAATAAAAAAGTAGGCTTTCTGGATTTGAAAGAAAAAAAGTTAGTCATTCCTTACGAGTACGAAGATGCTGAAACTTATGCAGTAGGCAACAACATCGCCGTAAAGAAAAATGGAAAATGGGGACTTATCAACGAAAATAATCAGGTGCTTATCCCCTTTGAATACGAAATGATTTACAGCAGTTGCGACCACACTACTTCTGCGAAAAAGAATGGCAAATGGGGCGTCATTGATATAAACAGCAATGAGGTGCTTATTCCCTTTGAATACGAGCAAACAGGAAAAACTTTTCATAGTAAAATTTTAGGTGTAAAAAAAGGGGAAACTTTTACCATACACAATCCCATCATTGCCGTCAAGCAAAATGGTAGGTGGAAATTCATCAAAAAAGACACTAAAAACTTTATGCCTTTTAGTTTTGAAGATGTTGATGTAGATTGTGGCGAAGTTTTTTTAGATATAGGAGATGTAAAAATGATTATGCGGGGAAAAAGAAATTCTTTACCCTACATCAAATTTGAAGGCGAGTGGTACGAACCTCGCTACAACGAAGAAAAAGCAACTTTTGAATTTGTAGAGGATAAGGAAGCGAAAATATATAAAAGAGGAGATTATGCCCCTATCTCCAATTCCCCCACTAAAAAATAAGCATTAAGCTCTACACAAACACAAAGCAACAAAACACTCAATTTCAAATAATTGAGTGTTTTTTTTCATTTTTTTATTAAAATTATTTGGATTTAGTCTAAATAAGTTTTTACTTTGGGGCAAATATTCTAATTCAATTCAAACCCTAAAAAATTCAGTTATGATACGAATAACCTATCTTTTCGCCTTTGCTCTGCTTGTTTGGGCTTCTTGCAAGAAAAAAGAAAGCCCCCGCCCCGATTTGGTAATTCCAAGCACTTATGACGGGGTAAATTTTGACGCAAACAGCTCTGTACAAACCAACATTCTCAATCAGCTTGCTACGCTTACCCAAGAAGCCCAAAAAGGGCGTAACCCTTCGGTTACGGTGAGCAAAACGGCTTTGGATAATCTTTTTGTTGCAGGAAATCCTAGTTTGGCAAATATTATCACAAGTTATTACAAAGGACGATTGGAAGGCACAGGCGGTTGGTTTGATGAACTCGCCAAAGCCAGCGGACAAGGTTCTTATACCCCTGCACCTCCTACAGGACAAGGAGGCGTACTCGGCGGTTATCTTTTTGATGAAAACGGCTTGGAAATTGAACAGCTCATCGAAAAAGGACAATTCGGAGCTACCCTCTACAAACACGCCCTTGACCTTATCAATGCAGGCAATTTCACCGAAGCCACTGCCGACCAACTGGTAGCTATTTTCGGTGCAACACCTAATTTTTCAAATTCAGGTTCAAACAACGTACCCGCTAACGTAAGAGATAGATTTGCCGCTAATTACGCCGCTCGTCGTAGCGACATCAACGATAATAACAGCCTTTATGTGCAAATCAAAAAGCAATTTATCAAATTGCAAGCGGCTATTAAGGCAGGAACTGCTTACAACAAAGAAAGAGATGATGCTATCGCTGAAATTAAACTGCTTTGGGAAAAAGCCATTGCCGCAACAGCTATCAATTATTGCCACAGCGTAATAGCAACATTAAGCCAAACCAACCCCACCGATGCCCAAAAAGGCTCTGCTTTACACGCTCTCGGCGAAGCTATTGGTTTCATTCACGGATTTCGGACTATTCCCCAAAATCACAAGAAAATCACCGATGCACAAATAGATGAAATTCTTACCCTTTTCAATGCCCCCTACAACGCTACCCCTACTTGCTATTTGTTCGTAACCGATGCCGTAAATCAATTGCCTAAATTACAACAGGCTATCAGCAAATTACAAAACATTTACGGCTTCACAAATGCCGAAATTGAAAGTTTCAAAAATAATTGGGTAGCTCTGCAAGGGCGTTAAATATATCTTTCCCCTCTCTTTTTTCAGGAAAGAGAGGGTATTTTTTCTTGAATTTCAAAATTTTCGTAAAATGAAAAAATTTCTCTGTATAGTACTATTCGCAACACTTGCCTTCGCCTGCAAGAAAAAAAGCTCTGAACCTTCTGACCGCTTTGATAGAACAAAAATGCTTGAAAATTTCGCTCAAAACCTTATCAAACCTGCTTTTCAAGAATTGCAAAATCAGGTAAATATACTTAAAACCGCTACGGATAACTTCGTTCAAAATACTACATTACAAAATTTGCAAACCTTGCAATTAGCCTGGGAAAATGCCTACACTACTTGGCAATATGCGAATGCCTACAATTTCGGTCCCGCAGGCGAGCAAGGGCTTCGCAAGGGATTGATAGAGGAAATCGGTACTTTTCCTGTTTCCGTAACTAAAATTGAAAATTTTATTGCCAACAATAACGCTAATTTCAATGATTTCAATCGTGATGCTCGGGGCTTTTTAGCAGTAGAATATCTTATTTTTGACCTCAATGGCAATAATGCCGACATTTTAAGCAATTTCAGTTCTGCTAATCGTAAAAGTTTTTTGGTAGGTGTGGTAAATAACATCAAAACGCGTGTTGATGAAGTAGTTTCTGCGTGGAACGGAAGCTATTACAACGAATTTATCAGCAATGCAGGCACAGACGTAGGTAGCAGTACTTCACAACTTTACAATGAATTTATTAAAAGTTTTGAAAGCATTAAAAATTACAAAGTTGGCTTGCCTTTGGGAAAGCGTCCTGGGCAAACCCAAACCGAACCTACACGCGTAGAAGCGTATTATTCGGGTAAAACGCTCAAAATGATAGGCGAGCATTTGAAAGCTATTGAAAATATTTGGTACGGCAAAGATAAAAACGGCAACGACGGCATTGGTTTCAAAGAATATTTAGAAAGTGTAGAAGGTGGAACTACCCTAATTACCTCTACCGAAGCTCAATGGGCTATCGTAATGAATACCTACAACAGTATTCCTCAAATCCCTCGCATTTCCGAACAAATTACCTCTAACCCTACACCTTTTGACAAATTACACACCGAATTGCAAAAACACACACGTTTTTTCAAAAGTGATATGAGTTCGCTTTTAGGAATTGCCATTACATACAGCAGTGGCGATGGAGATTGATACACAAAAAGATTTTTTGTGTAAATTTGAGGAAAAATAATTTATGAAATTACTTGAAAAACACCAAAAAGAAATAGAGCAAATTTGTCAAAGGCTCAATGTAAAAGAATTATCTGTTTTTGGGTCAGTTCTTTCAAACAAATTCAATGAAAATAGCGATATAGACTTTATAGTCGCTTTTTATGACGAAGACCCTATCCTTTATGCGGAAAATTATTTTTCCTTGAAATTTACGTTAGAGGATATTTTTCAAAGACCTATCGACCTTTTAGAGGCTAAAACTATTAAAAATGAAATATTTAGAGAAATACTCAATCGGACAAAGAAATTAGTGTATGCAGGAAAACATAAAAGTATGGCTTGAAGACATTAAGAGGGCAAATTATAGCTACTCGCAATAGGATTATACACGGCTATGATACGGTTTCCTGTGATATTATTTGGCTAATAATAACTAAATATCTACCCATTCTTACCCAAGAAATAGAACAAATTATGCAAGAATTAAACAAACAATGAAAAAGTTTGTTCATCATCTTTCAGCCCCTATTCCTGCTTATCCATTAGGGGTTTTTCGTTTGGCATTTGGGCTATTGCTGGTTTTCGGAACGGTACGTTTTATGGCTTTGGGCTGGATAGAAGACCATTACACCGAACCGATGTTTCATTTCAAATACTGGGGTTTTGAATGGGTAGAACCTTTGCCTCGTTTTTGGCTCTATGTGGTGCATTTTGCAATGATACTCGCCGCTTTGGGGGTAGCTTTCGCTACTCGTATTTGGTACAGAATTTCAGCTATTGCCCTTTTTCTAACTTTCACCTACACCGAACTAATTGACCTAACGTACTATCTCAATCATTATTATTTTGTAAGTTTAGTTTGTCTTTTACTTTGTATCATACCCTCACCTCCACCTGTGCTGAAAAGAGGTTATTTTGTACCTCGTTGGGTAATAGGTATTTTCAAATTGCAAATTACAATTGTTTATGTATATGCAGGACTTGCCAAAATCAATTACGATTGGCTCATCAATGCTCTACCGCTTAAAATTTGGCTTCCTGCAAGCGACAAACTGCCCATTATAGGTGAAATTTTTACTTGGAAAATCACTCCTTATGTTTTTTCTTGGGCAGGAATGATTTACGATTGTACCATTCCGTTTTTTTTGATGTGGCGAAAAACACGAATTTGGGCGTATCTTGCTGTTATTGTGTTTCATACGCTTGTGGGGCTGTTGTTTCAGATTGGTGTTTTCCCCCTTGTAATGATTGGTGGAACACTAATTTTTTTTGAGTTTGAAAAAAATCCTTTAACCTCTCCTATGATTGCAGAAGCAAGACAATATTCTATACGCCAAACTTTAACAATGATTTTTTTGGGAGTATTTTTTATCTTTCAGTTTCTATTTCCTTGGCGGTATTTGCTATACGAAGGAAATTTGTTTTGGACAGAGGAGGGCTATCGGTTTTCTTGGCGTGTGATGCTTATGGAAAAAGCAGGAACGGCTACTTTTTACGTGAAAGATACTTGCACAGGCAGAGAGGGTGCAGTAGATAATAGTGAATTTCTCAACGCTCATCAGGAAAAACAAATGGCTATGCAACCCGATATGATTTTACAATTTGCTCATTTTTTAGGCAAATACTACCAACAAAAAGGCATTTGCAAGCCCCAAGTAAGAGCAGAAGTGTATGTTACGCTTAACGGACACCCCAGCCGTTTGCTCATTGACCCCCACATAGATTTAATGAAAGAAAAAGATACCTTCGCCCCCAAAAAGTGGATTTTGCGATAAAAATTTCCCACAGCCGTTTGGTAAAAAGCCATCATTTTTTAGTCCCAATTTTCGTCCTCAAACACACTATCAATAAGCAAGTTATCTTCTGTAGCGGATTTTTAGCACTACACTTGGTACGAAGAGCCGTACTTCAATTATATGAAAAAAAGTCATACGAAGTGCTGAACCTGCGATTATGCCCAATCGCTGTTAGTACCAGTTGTTCTTATCTTGTCATTTCTTTAAAAATTCATATTCGTAAACTTTGGGTTCTATTTTTTCGGCAAGTTGTTTGAGTTTTTCTCTCAAGTCGCCAATTAGGTTCATATAAGTTTCGTCTGAACTTTTATGATTCATTTTCCCTGCTTCGTTTCTGCCTTGAAAATGTTCTTTTATATCGTAAAGTGAAGCATTTACATTACAATTGGGCTGTTTATGGTAATATTTCCAAAGCTCAAGCCCTGCGTCAAAGACTGCTTGGGCTTCGGCTGAAAAAACAAGTGGCGTTGTCCTTTGGGTTTGGTCGCCAAACAAATTTCCGTTATTGTCGGTTTTCAGTTTGCCGTTTATGAACTGGCTCATAAAATTACTATCAAACTTTTCTCGGGCATTAACTTCTTGTTCCGTGAAGGGTATCCAGTGATTTGTGCCTTCTTTTGATGAAATACGATTTTGCCCGTGAAATAGCGTAAAAGCTAAACAATCGCTTTGAAATTCGGTATCGGTTTGCCAGCCATCGTTTGGATAGAGGAATTGGTCGCGGTCGTTGAGCCAAGTTTGAGCAACACAACGTCTAACCGCATAATAAATTGAAGCCTGAATTAAATTTTGTGAGCTTATCCAAATGCCCCTTGGATTTGCCATTTGTTCCTTCTTGTTGAGAATGTAAACAATGCCATTTTGTTGAAAGTCATTCCCGTTAGTTCCTACTAAAAAACCAATAAAGTCTGTTTTTACTTTGTATTTGGAAATCCATTTGTTTATAAAGTCGCTCTTTTCTGTAACAGAAAAGGTCTTTTGACCAATTAAATTACCTGCTTCATCATATACATCGGATTGTGTTTCTTCAAATGGGCTATTAACAGAAGTATTCCAAATTTTGAAGCCAATAGGGAAGTTGCCTTTAACGTTGTCAAAAGTGTAAGCTGGAACAACAAATGATTTAACTAACTCGGCTTTAAAGAAGTCACGGAACTCTGAAAATGCAGACCCTTGCAACGCTTTCAATTTAGAAAACTCTCCAATTATACAACCATTTAATTCGTCAAATAACCTTGCTAAAAAGAGAATAAAAATTTCTCTACCTGCTGTGCCAATTTTTTTTGAATACTTGTCGTGGGCTTTAGATTTATTTACACCTGCTTTCCCTTTAACGCCAACACTTGAAACTTCCGCATAAGGCGGATTGATATATACCACTAATTTTTTCCTTTTTTCGGGGTCGGAAATAATTTTAAAGAGGCTATCGGGCATTTTACCGCCTTCGGATTGGGGCAAGAAATCATCATTCAAAAAATCAAATTGAAAAACGTGGTCGTGCAGCAGGTTTGCACCGTTGTTGATGCGGTCGTGCATTACTTCTACGTCTTGTTTATCAAGGGTTGAAGCCCAAATGTTGTACTTATTGGTAAGCCCCGCCAGCAAATTGCCTGTTCCTGCGGCACAATCCCACACATAATATTCGTCTTGCCAGTCTTCGCCCAATACATCAGTCAAATATTTTTGAGAAAGCTCTACCCAAATTTGAGGGGTAAAGAAACTACCTTTTCGCTCTCTCACATCTTGCGGAACAAGCAAATCACGCCTTGCAACAATATAATCCCAGTAATCTTCTTTTGGGGGTCGGTGGTATTTATTCCAAAATTGCGTATGAGCAACTTGTTTATCTTTGAATTCGGTTCTTTTACTGCTAAACATTCCCGCCTCATCAATCTTTCGGTCAAGCTCATAGTGATCTTTATTGAGTAAAACGAAAAGTTTATCTTTCAAAGTAACATTTTCTTGGGAAAGCAAGTCAGCAAGGTAAAAATCGCCATCAATAATTCCATTTTTTTTAGCAACTTCCCAATTAACAGCAATGGTAGGCTTTACGGCTTGCAACCATTTGTTGTAAATGACCATAAAATTGTTTTTATCAATTTTGATTTTGGTCAAGCCAAATTTACCAACAACAAAGTTGTTTTTAATGAATTTTTTTAGCTCTCGGTCATCATTTAGGAAGCTAAAAAGTAAGGCTTTCGTATCAATTACTGATTTTACTTTTTCATAAACGAACTTAAACTCTTTAGTATCATAGTTGGAAGGAGTTACATTCCAGTTGAAATCGTTGATGTAAAAAACTTCGTGAATATCATTATAGGGGATAAAGGCAATTTTTTCGGCATCAAATGCTCCTAAAAATGTAGGAGGCAAGTGTTTATCAAAAGTTCTTGCCTTACCAATGGTAAGTATAAGTTGTACGATAGATTTGTAAATATCAGAAACACCTTTTTTAGCTTCTGCCCAAAGCAGAGATTCCCGTTCAAAAAGTTCTTTTTGGCTTTGGAGCATACTTACACAAAAATCTACATTACCAATAATTCGAGTGCAATCATAAAGCCAAAAGTAATCCTGTGCTACTTTATTTTTGAGTTCTTCTTCTCGTATATTCGGATACTTCATTTTTTGCTTATTTTTATCTGTTAAGGTGTCGTTTTACAATTATTACTAACTCATAACATACGCAATTCTACGTGCTTTTTTTCAAATTTCCAAGAAAATGTAGCCCTCGTAGTATATTCGTTTTCTACAAAAAAATAAATTTTTTACATTGTTTAGATTTTGTCTAAATAAATTTTGTAATTTTGCCTCGCTTTTGATTTTGCGGCTATGAAACAGCTTTTTTATACAATGTTACTTTTACCCTTGATAACTTGGGGGCAGACTTTCAATATTTCGGGTAAAATCGCTTTAAGGCAATCCCGAGAGCCAATCGCTATGGGGATAGTGGCTTTGCAGGGTACAAAATTTCAAAGCCAAGTACAAGCCAATGGAAATTTCACCCTGACTGCCGTTCCACAGGGAAAATATGTACTAATTGCCTTTGCCGAAAATGCTAAAACTTACTTTCAGGAAATAGAACTAAACAGCGATTTATTTCTAAACATTGTTTTAGAAAACCTTGAAAATGAAATTGAAGCCATTACCATACAAGCCGAAAAGGAACGCCTTTTGGGGCTTACCCGCTTACAAAATGTAGAAAATTTTGGTATTTACGAAGGGAAAAAAAGTGAAGTCGTTGATGTTGAAAACCTTACAGCCAACTTTGCCACAAACAATGCCCGACAAATTTTCTCTCGTATCACAGGGCTGAACATCTGGGAAAGCGACCAAGCAGGCTTGCAGTTAGGCATCGGCGGCAGAGGCTTGAACCCGAATCGCACTTCCAATTTCAATGTTCGGCAAAATGGTTATGATATTTCTGCCGATGCTTTGGGCTACCCTGAATCTTATTACACGCCTCCCGTGGAGGCTTTGGAACGCATAGAAATTGTACGAGGAGCGGCTTCTTTGCAATATGGCACGCAATTTGGCGGAATGTTGAATTTCAAGTTTAAGCGAGGCAGTGAGAAAAAAATAGAACTCACAAGCCGTCAGTCGGTGGGTTCTTGGGGCTTTTGGAGTGCTTTTAATAGTGCAGGCGGAACAATCGGCAAACTAAACTATTATGCGTATTACCTCTACAAAACAGGCAAAGGCTACCGACCCAATTCCGCTTTCAATTATCATAACTTTTACACTTCTTTGGAATATGCTTTTTCCAAAAAATTTTCAGCTACGTGGCAATTTACTAAAATGCAATATTTAGCCCAGCAACCGGGCGGACTTACCGACAAGAATTTTGAAGAAAACCCACGACAATCATTGAGAGAAAGGAACTGGTTTTGTGTAGATTGGAACCTGCTTGCTCTACTTTTTACGTACAAACTCAACGATAATAGCCAAATCAATATTCGTAATTTTGGCTTGCTTGCTCAAAGGCTTGCTTTGGGTAATTTGGAACGTGCCAACGTGGCTGATTTTGGCAAAGAAAGAACCCTAATTGCAGGAAAATTCCAAAATTTTGGCTCCGAAATAAGGTTTTTACATCATTACAAAGTTTCCAACCAAAAACATACAATTTTACTCGGTGCAAGAATCTACCAAGGCAATAGTACCGCCCAACAAGGTTTCGGCACAAACAGCTCTGATGCTAATTTTACTTTTCTTAATCCTGATGACGTAGAAGATTCTAACTATCGTTTTCCTAATACGAATTATTCCTTTTTTGCTGAAAATATCTTTCAAATCAATGATAAATGGAGCATTACCCCGGGTATTCGCTACGAAAATATTCAAACCTTCGCCGAAGGTTACTACAAGCGTTATGTAAAAGACGGAGCAGGCAATATCATTGTACAAGACAAAATTTCTGAAAATTTAGCACGCAAACGCGGTTTTGTGTTTGCGGGCGTGGGCGTAAGCTATAAAATGAAGCCCCAAACAGAATTGTATGCCAATTTCTCTCAAAACTACCGAGCCATTAACTTTACCGATTTGCGTATCAATAACCCTAATTTACGCATTGATGCCAATATTCAAGACGAAAAGGGCTTTACTGCCGATTTAGGCTTGCGAAGCAAAGCTCACCATTTATTTAATTACGAAATTACGCTATTTCTGCTGAAATACAACGGCAAAATTGGTCAGGTTTTGCGTACCGATACCATCTTATTCAACGATTATCGCTTTCGTACCAATGTTTCCGATGCCCGCAACATAGGGATAGAGGCTTTCGGAGAAATTTCACTTTTACCACTTTTGGGCAAAGAAAATTCTGCGTGGAAATGGGCAGTATTTGCCAATTTTGCACTCATTGATGCCCGCTACATAAGCACCCAAGAAACCGCTATCCGAAACCGAAAAGTAGAAATGGTGCCGCCTATTACTTTGCGGTGGGGAAATACGCTTCAATACAAACATTTCAGCACTACCCTACAATACGCCCACACTGCCGAGCATTTTTCTGATGCTACCAACACCCGCCGAACCGCTTCTGCCATAGAGGGTATTATTCCTGCTTATCAAGTTTTAGATTGGTCTTTTGCGTATGCTTGGAAGTTCTTTCGTGCTGAGTTTTCTATCAATAACCTTCTCAACGAAAGCTATTTTACTCGCCGAGCCGAAGGCTACCCAGGTCCGGGCATTATTCCTGCCGATGGCAGAGGGTTTTATGGAACGCTACAAATAAAATGGTAAAATTCACATAAACATAAAACAAAAATTACAAAAAACGCTTGGCTCAAACGAAAGAAAACCTTATTTTTGAAACTTACACCAAGCGTTTTTTGCTATGAAAGTAGTTACCTCACAACCTTTCCGAGTAGTTTATTCGCTTTTCAATCATCAATTTTTGGGCTATCTGATAGCCCCTTTTGTGGTGCAAATCAATAGCAAAGGGGAATTAACTTTTTCCTATCAAGCCCTTTCAGCGAAAACTGCCAAAGAGTTTCAAAAAAATATAGACGAAACCGACCTCAAAATTATCAAATTTGCCGATGCCATTCAGCCCGAATACATTGTAAGCAAATTTTACAACAAACGGATTCACCCAAACGAGTTTTTTCTGAAAGTATATGACAAAACCAAAGGCGATAAAAACCTGCAAACACTCATTGATGAATTTGTAGATAGCCGAATTGGCGAAATTCTCAAACTTATTCAAACGCACCAAAAGCCTTTTTTTGTAATGGGAACAGACGGCAATCCTGCTTGGAAAGCTATTCAGATTGCACAAAACCCTGTTTCGGTGCTGTTTCATTTTGTAAGAGATGAAAAAGAAACTCACTACTTCCCTACTTTACAATACGAAGGCAAAAAACTTACTTTTCAGTTCAAAGATGCCCGAATTTTATGCAACCAGATGGCTTGGTTGCTTTTGGAAAATACTTTGTATCATTTCAAACAAAACATTGACGGCAACAAACTGCGACCTTTCTTGCAAAAATGGTATATCAATGTTCCTCGCAATGTAGAAGAAAACTATTTTCAGAAATTCGTTTTGCCTCTGATAGCCTCTTTTGATGTTTCTGCCAAAGGGAGCGGCTTTGAAATCATTACTGAAAGTTTTGCTCCAAAGGCAATTTTGCGTATTGGCTCAGTTTGCAGAGTGGCAGAAAACAACCTGTTTGAAGCAGGAAACGAAGCCGTAGAGCAGGAAGTAGATTTTTTGTTTGAGCTATTCTTCCGATATGGCTCTTATGTATTTGCCGCCGAAAACGACCACAAACCCGCTTTTGTGAAGTTAGAAAAAAACGCAGAAGGTTATCTTTTTCGTAAAATCATCAAAAACAAAATTTTTGAACAGAACACTTTTGAGTTTCTGAAAAATAAAAATTTGGAAATCAGCAAAGGAAGGCTCTATCTGCCCCCTGAAAAGGCTTTGCAGTGGCTTGAAAAAAATGCTGAAAACTTACCCAGCGAGCAGATTATTCTGGAGCAAAACTTTGAAAGTGGGAAAAAATACTTTTTTGGTAAAAGTTTCATTTCGCTGAAAACCACTGAAAAAGCGGATTGGTTGGATTTGAAAGCTATTATTCGTTTCGGAGAGTATGAAGTTCCTTTCATAAAATTACGCCCTTACATTTTAGGAAATATCAAAGAATTTCCTTTGCCCAATGGCGAAATAGCCCTTATCCCTGATGAATGGTTTAGCCGTTATGGCGATATTTTTTACTTGGCTCAAAGCGAAAACAATGAAATCCGATTAGAAAAATACCATTTACCCATTTTGCAAGAAGCCGCCCAAAATGAAGAATTTGAGCTAAATATTCAGGAAAAACTGAAAAATCTGCTATCGCAAGAAATACAAGACTATCCCTTGCCACAAGGCTTGAAGGCAACTCTGCGAAACTATCAAAAAGCAGGTTTCAACTGGCTTTGCTTTCTATCCGAAAACCGATTGGGCGGATTTTTGGCAGATGATATGGGTTTGGGAAAAACTTTGCAAACCCTTGCCCTTCTGCAAAATGAAAAAGAAAAAGGTACTTCAAAACCTTCGCTTGTGATTATGCCCACTTCTTTGCTGTATAATTGGGAATTGGAGGCAAAAAAATTTACACCTTTTTTGCAAATAACCACCTATACAGGCTCGCAAAGAGAGCAAAAATTGCCTTTTTTACGCAAATTTGATGTAATTTTCACTTCTTACGGCGTGGTGAGAATGGATATTGAGGAACTTTCAAAAATTGCTTTCAATTATGTAATTTTAGACGAGTCGCAGGCAATCAAAAACCCACAATCGTATATTTCACAAGCTGTAACCCTACTGAAAGCCGAAAAAAGACTTTTGCTCACGGGTACGCCTGTGGAAAATAGCCTTTTGGATTTGTGGTCGCAGATGAATTTTGCTAACCCTCGTTTGCTGGGCGAGCAATCTTTTTTCAAGAAAAATTTTCTTAAACCCATTGAAAAAGAAGAAAATACAGCACAACTGGGAAAATTGCAGAAAATCATCAGTCCTTTTATTCTACGGCGTACCAAAGAGCAAGTCGCTACCGAACTACCCCCCAAAATGGAGCATATCGCCTTTTGCGAAATGAGTGCCGAACAGGCGAAAATATACGAAGAAACCAAATCTAAACACAGAAATCAAATTTTAGAGCAAATAGAAAAATTTGGGGTAGCTCAATCGCAATTTGTTATTCTCAAAGCCCTTACCGAATTGCGTCAGATTGCCAATCACCCACAGCTCATCAACAAGGATTTTCAGGGTGTTTCGGGCAAAATGGAAGATGTTACCTATAAGTTGCAAACGCTTTTATCCGAAGGTAAAAAAGTGCTTATTTTTAGTCAATTTGTGAAACATTTGGCTATTTTCCGTAAATATTTAGAAGAAAATCGTATTCGTTATGCCTATCTGGACGGAGCCACTACCAATAGGCAAGAGCAAGTCAATGATTTTCAGCAAAACCCTCATACGGCAGTGTTTCTCATTTCTCTCAAAGCAGGTGGTGTAGGGCTGAACCTTACTGCCGCCGAATATGTTTTTTTGCTGGATCCTTGGTGGAATCCTGCCGTAGAAGCCCAAGCCATTGATAGAGCCTATCGGATAGGGCAAACCAAAAATGTAATTGCCTACAAGTTTATCACACACGGCAGTGTTGAAGAAAAAATCTTGCTCTTGCAAGAACGAAAAAAAGCCCTTTCTCAAAATCTGATAAATGCCGAAGAAGGTCTTTTTAAGCAGTTTTCTGCCGAAGATATTGCCTTTATGTTGAGTTAGGAAAAAGATTGTGTTTTGATATAATTTCCCTGACAAAAATCATTTTTTCGTTTCAAAAACAAATATTAACTTTGCGAAAAATTTTACCACTCTGTTTGAAGCAGAGCTAAACGCAAGGTTATTTATGGAAAATCAAAATCTTACCCAAGGGCAAGAGTATTGGGTGCTATTGTATTATTGCTATACCCATATTGCCGACCCCGAAGCCTATCGTGAAGAGCATCATTTATTTTGCATTGAAAATGGCATTTTAGGGCGTATCATTATTGCCCACGAAGGGCTGAATGGTACGGTTTCTGGCACCAAAGAAGCCTGTCAGAAGTATATGGACTATGTTCTTTCTGATGAACGCTTCAAGAATACCGATTTTAAGATTGAAAAAGTACAAGGACATACCTTTACGAAAATTCACGTAAGGGTAAAGCCTGAAATTGTACATTCGGGCTTACGCCACATAGACCCTACCCGAAAAACAGGTATTCATCTTTCCCCCGAAGATTTCAAAAAACTCAAAAATGACCCCGATGTAGTCATTTTAGATGCCCGCTCCAATTATGAACACAAACTTGGGCATTTCAAAAATGCAATTACGCTGGATATTGAAAACTTCCGAGAGTTTCCCGAGAAGGTAAAAGAAGTCTTCCCATTGCTAAAAGGTAAAAAGATTGTTACCTACTGCACAGGAGGAATTAAATGCGAAAAAGCAAGTGCCTATCTTTTGGAACAAGGTTTTGAAAACGTTTATCAGTTGCACGGTGGCATTATTAAATATGGTTTGGAAGCAGGCGGCGAAGATTTTGAAGGCAAATGTTATGTTTTTGATAACCGAATCGCCGTGGAGGTCAATAAGGTAAATCCCAAAGTGATTTCTCATTGCTACATTTGCGGCACCGAATGTGATAGAATGATAAATTGTGCAAACCCTCATTGCAACAATCACGTTTGTATTTGCGAAAAATGTGGCTGGGACTACGAAGGTGCTTGCTCGGTAGAATGTAAAAGCCACCCCGACAAACGCCCCTACGATGGTACAGGTTACTATCAAAAAAATACCAATGGCTACAACCCCTATAAAGGTTGGAAAAGGAAATATAAAACTGCAACTACAAAAACTTGAAAATCAGGATAGTTTTCTTCTAACAATAGTTGCAGAAGCCTGTGCTGTTGGGAAAATGACCATATCGGCAATTTGTACGTGAGCAGGTGCCGAAACGGCATACCAAATGGCATCAGCAATATCTTGGGCTGTAAGTGGCTGATAGCCTTCATATACCTTTTTAGCCCTTTGAGCATCTCCTTTGAAGCGTACCAACGAAAACTCCGTTTCTACAAGTCCTGGGGCTATTTGCGTAACTCTTATGCCATATGGATTCAAATCTATACGCATACCTTTCGTAAGGCTATCTACTGCCGCCTTGGATGCACAATATACATTTCCATTAGGATAGGCTTCTTTGCCCGCAATAGAACCAATATTGATAATATGCCCCTCCTCTCGTTCTATCATTTGAGGTAAAACGCACTGCGTTACGTAAAGCAAACCTTTGAGATTTATATCAATCATTGCCTCCCAATCACTCAATTTGCCCGACTGGATAGGCTCTAATCCGTGAGCGTTTCCTGCATTATTCACCAAAATATCTATGTTTTTCCATTCATCAGGCAGGGAATTAAGGCTTTCGGCAACTTCTTTTTGCTGGCTTACATCAAAAGAGAGTGTATAAACTTTTGTAATTTTTGAAAGCTCCGCTTCAAATGCTTTCAAGCGTTCTTTTCTTCTGCCACAAATAATAACTTTCAGACCATTTTGGGCAAAAAGCCGAGCTGTAGCCTCCCCTATGCCCGAAGTTGCTCCTGTAATGAGTGCAATTTTTCCTGTCATAGCTTTTTCGTTTTAGCAAGACGCAAATAAGCAAATTTTTCAAATTGTGGCAAAGCAAAATTTGACTTTGCAAGCAAAAAACTATAATTTTGCGGTTATTATTTCAAAAATTGTTCCTGCTTTCTAAATCTGGTTTCCTGATTTTATATTTCGTATGAATGGATTAGTACGTTTGGCTTTACCACTGATAAAAAAAATCTTACATTTCCCTTATCGTCGCATTAGGCACTTTATGCAAAACGCTGCCGAGGTGCAAGAAAGGCAATTTTTTTACCTTATCAGCAAAGCCAAATCTACCGAATGGGGCAAAAAATACGACTATGCTTCTATTCGCAATGTAGAACAATTTATCAAACGAGTACCTGTATCGGCTTATGAAGAGATTGCTCCCTACATTATGCGAATGATGAAAGGCGAGCAAAATATTCTTTGGAGTACCCCTATCCATTGGTTTGCCAAATCCTCAGGAACAACCAATGCCAGAAGCAAGTTTATTCCTGTTTCCCGAGAATCGCTTGTAAAATGCCATTTTCAAGGTGGTAAAGACCTAATTGCCTTGTATTTGGAAAATAATCCTCAAACCAAATTTATGTTTGGCAAAGGTTTGGGGATAGGCGGTACTTTTCAGGAAAGTCTTGAAACCA
Organism: Raineya sp.; assembly: GCF_053497555.1. Lineage (NCBI taxonomy): Bacteria > Pseudomonadati > Bacteroidota > Cytophagia > Cytophagales > Raineyaceae > Raineya > Raineya sp. The sequence goes on from NZ_JBRCWE010000016.1 coordinate 44,701, forward strand.
AAGGCATTTTTTATGGTGATGTTTCGGCAGTTGTTACGCAACAACTACCTGCTTGGGCTCAAAAACTCCGAGCCCCCAGCCTTGAAGTAGCTATGCTTGCCAAGTGGGAAGAAAAAATTGAAAGAATGGCTCAAGAAACCATTGGGCAGAATATCACAAGCCTCTTGGGCGTGCCTACTTGGATGGTGGTACTTTTGCAAAGAATCTTAGAAATTACAGGTAAAAAAACAATCCACGAAGTTTGGGAAAATTTGGAAGTATTTTTCCACGGAGCAGTGGCTTTTCAGCCTTACAGAACACTTTTCAACCAAATTGCCCCCAACCTCAAATATATGGAAGTCTATAATGCTTCCGAGGGCTTTTTTGGCTTACAAGACGATTTGAGCCGCGACGATATGCTTCTGATGCTGGATTATGGCATTTTCTATGAATTTGTACCTATTGATGAATGGGATAAGCCGTTCCCCAAAACACTTACCATTTCAGAAGTAGAAGCAGATACCAACTACGCTATGGTTATTTCTACGAATGGTGGGCTTTGGCGTTATAGAATTGGTGATACTGTGAAATTCACTTCGCTCAATCCTTATCGTATCAAGATTACAGGCAGAACCAAGCACTTTATCAATGCTTTTGGCGAAGAGCTAATGGTAGAAAATGCAGATGTAGCCATTGCCAAAGCCTGCGAATACACACACGCTACCATTGTAGATTTCACTGCTTGTCCTATTTACATAGGCGATGGCACCAAAGGCGGACACGAGTGGCTCATAGAGTTCGAACAACAACCTACCGATTTAAATTTTTTTATAGAAATTTTAGATAAAACCCTCCGAGAAGTCAATTCCGATTATGATGCCAAACGCTATCAGGATATAGCTCTGCAAAAGCCTATTGTACATAGTTTGCCTGCGGGTACTTTTTATGAGTGGCTCAAACGTAAAGGCAGATTAGGCGGGCAATACAAAGTTCCACGCCTTTCTAATAGCAGAGAAATTGTTGAGGATATTCTCAAAATCGTAGCTACGGCTTAAAGATTTTCTCTAAACCATTCTGCCGTGAGTTTTAAGCCTTCTTTGGCAAAAATAGTAGGCTGATAGCCCAAAAGATTTTGGGCATCAGAAATATCGGCAAGACTATTGCGAATATCGCCTTTACGAGGCTCTGTAAATTGAGGCTCTATCTGGACAGCAAAAATTTCTCTTAGTATCTCAAAAATTTCCAGCACCGAAAGTTGCTCTCCGCAAGCAATATTATACACCCGATTTACCGCTTCTGGGTTTTCTGCAAACATTGCTCTGATATTGGCTTGTACAGCATTTTCTACAAAAGTGAAATCGCGTGTTTGCTTGCCATCGCCGTGTATGATAGGCGATTTTTGAGCTAGCAAGGCTTTCATAAAAAGTGGTATCACTGCCGCATAAGCCCCTTCGGGACTTTGATTGTAGCCAAAAACATTGAAATAACGCAAGCCTATGCTTTCCGTGCCATACACACGTGCAAATACTTCTGCATATTGCTCATTGATAGATTTGGTAAGAGCATAAGGCGAAAGTGGCTTGCCTATTTGGTGTTCTTTTTTGGGTAAAATGGGGCTATCGCCATATACAGAAGAAGAAGAGGCATATACCAAGCGTTTTACTTTGTTTTCTTTACAAGCCCAAAGAATATTTAGGAAGCCTGTAACATTGGCTTCGTGGCTTGCCAGTGGATTCTGAATACTACGAGGCACTGAACCCAAAGCGGCTTGATGAAATACATAATCAATCCCTTCGCAAGCACGCAAACACACTTCTGACGAGGCTATATCTCCCTGAATAAACTCAACATTCGGAAGGCTCAGGAAAGGTTCTATATTTTTCAGATAGCCCGTAGATAGATTATCTAAAATTCTAATTTTTTTTACTTGATTATCAAGTAGATAAGCAACAATATTAGAGCCTATAAAGCCCGCCCCACCTGTAACTAAAAAATTGTAACGACTTATATCCTGACTTTGATACTGCATAAAATTTAACTTCAAGGTCTTGCAAAGGTATATTTTTGTAATATGCTTTGCAAAAAAATAAAAATTTTTGCAAAAAAATTTGCAGAATAGATTTTTATTCGTACCTTTGCACTCGCAAATTACATCGCGGGGTAGAGCAGTTGGTAGCTCGTCGGGCTCATAACCCGAAGGTCGCAGGTTCGAGTCCTGCCTCCGCTACTAAAAACCCTTCATACGTGCAGTATGAAGGGTTTTTGCTTATACCATTCACGGAAAAGTTCACATTTAATTACCAAAGCAAAGCCGCTTTTCTTAATAAGTTATCGCTTTTCTAAAACAAAATTGCTCAAACATTAGTTATAGAGATGACTTTTATTTTTTTATGAACTTCCTAAAACTCTTATGCTTATGAAGCTACTAAATTTCAATTGTAAGGAAGTTGGCAAAGAGGATTTACACCTATTCTCTTTTACCAAGTTTGATGTGCTTACCTCGGAAGAGGAACGTAAATTACGGCAAATAAACATAGAAAAAGGCTTAAAATTGGGCAATCTGTACCAACAAAAAGTCTTTATTTACTTCCGTGATGTGAATAGCGAAAATTTCTATGTTCATACCACCATTTGGGCTATTTGCGAAGATGTTATTACCCTAAAAGGAGGCAGAATAATTCCCATTAGAGCTATTTACGAAGTAAGATTCTAAATCAAGAAGGTCGGTAGTTACCGACCTTCTTGATATTTACACTCGTTCAATAATTGTAGCGATACCCATACCACCACCTATGCAAAGTGTTGCTAAGCCTGTTTGCAGATTTCTTCGCTCCAATTCATCTAAAAGCGTACCCAAAATAATAGAGCCTGTTGCTCCAAGAGGGTGTCCCATTGCAATAGCACCACCATTTACATTTACTTTATCGTGAGCAATGCCAAGCATATCCATAAAATACAAAGGCACCACTGCAAAAGCCTCATTTACCTCATACAAGTCAATATCATTAGGTTGCATACCTTGTTTTTTAAGGAGCTTTTGCACCGCAGGCACAGGACCCGTAAGCATAATGGTAGGTTCAGAGCCAATGATAGTAAAAGCCTTTACTTTTGCCCTTGGCTTCAAGCCTGTTTTTTCACCAAATGCTTTGCTACCCAAAAGCGTAACAGAAGCCCCATCTACAATTCCTGAGCTATTTCCTGCGTGATGTAAATGTTCTATGCGTTCCACTTCGGGATAACGCAACTGAGCCAAGCCGTCCAGACCGCCCATTTGCCCCATCATTGCAAAAGAAGGTGGCAGTTTGGCAAGAGTTTCCAAAGTAGTATCAGGACGAATGGTTTCGTCTTTATCTAAAATCACAAAACCTGCTTGGTCTTTTACAGGAACAACCGATTTCTTAAAGTACCCTTCGGTTTGTGCCTTAAAGGCTCTTTGATGCGAATGAACGGCATAAGTATCTAAATCGGTGCGAGAATAGCCGTATTTAGTGGCAATCAAATCTGCTGAAATACCTTGTGGTACAATTTTATGCTTAGCAATAACGGCAGGGCTGGTAAATAAGGCTCCTCCGTCTGAGCCCATAGGTATTCTTGACATAGACTCTATCCCACCCGCAATGATAGCTTCTATCTGTCCCGACATAATGTATGCCGCCGCCATATTGATAGCCTCCAAGCCCGAAGAGCAAAACCGATTGATTTGTACACCTGCGGTAGTTTGGGCATAGCCCGCCACCAGAGCCGCCGTACGAGCAATATCTGCTCCTTGCTCACCAATAGGTGTAACACAGCCCAAAATAATATCCTCAATCAGACTTGTGTCCAACTGATTTTTTTCTCGTAATGTTTTCAGTAAGGTACTCACCAATTCCACTGGTTGAATGGTATGCAAAGCACCTTCGGCTTTGCCTTTGCCACGTGGTGTGCGAAGTGCATCATAAATATAAGCATCTGCCATAGAAGTAAATTTTAGGGTTGAAATATTTTTTGCTTGCAAAATACAACTTTATCTGTAAAAAAATGTTTTCCTTATGCAAAATCTTTTAGACAAATTCTTGATTGTTTGGAATGATATTTGCTAATTTTGAGCCAAAAAATAAGAGTTTATAGGTTGAAAGTTCAAACTTTCAAACCAAGCCTATGAACCCAAACATCAAAAGCTGACTTCCAATGAAAAACGTAGCCATAGATTTAGGAAATACACGCTCTAAAACAGCCCTTTTTGAAGACAATCGGCTCGTAGAAGGGCTGGAAACTACCGATACCGATTTGCTTTTACGAACTATTGAAAGCTACAATGCCGATAATTTTATTGTAAGTTCCGTAAGAAAAGATACTGATTTGCTTGCAGGAAAGCTACCCAAAAAGCCGCTTATTTTTGATAACAACGTACCTGTTCCTATTGAAAACTGCTACAAAAGTCCGCAAACGCTGGGAACAGATAGGCTGGCGGCGGCAATCGGAGCAAAAGCCCTTTTTCCTGATAAACCCTGCCTTGTTATTGATTTAGGGACTTGCATTACCTACGACTTTGTAACTGCCGATAACAAATTTATGGGCGGAATGATTGCCCCAGGCGTGAGAATGAGGCTCAAAGCTATGCACGAATTTACTCAAAAATTACCTCTTGTAGAATGGAAGCCTGAACAAGAAGTGCCTATCACAGCCAGCACCACCGAAGAAGCCATATTGAGCGGTGCGGTAAATGGTGTAAAAGGCGAAATCCATAGCTTGCGAGAGTATTATCAAATCCTACACCCCGACCTGCAAACTATTTTATGTGGTGGAGATAGTATTTATTTTGAAAATATCAAAAAAGCAGGTACTTTTGCAGTCCCAAAACTTGTACTTTACGGACTAAACCAAATTTTGATGTATAATCTGCCTCTGGCAAGTAATTAGTTCGTTTAACGTGAGTTGCAAGATTAAAAATTTGATTATCAAGTTTTTATTTTTAATAACTTAAACCACCCCTTGTTCCCCTCCT
>NZ_JBRCWE010000017.1:0-12500 GCF_053497555.1 Raineya sp.
TAAAGGCTATATCACCCAACTCAAACCCTATTTTCAGGAAAAAAAAGTAAAGTTGATTACCAAAGTTCGCAAAAATATGAAACCTGAAAAGTTGAGCCAACAAGAGCAATACTTCCTCGCTAAAAGAGGTTTAATTGAAGCAGTGATTGACACGCTCAAAAACGTGTGTCAAATTGAACACACAAGGCATAGAAGTCCTAAAAACTTTCTGGTCAATTTGTGGTCTGGAATCATTGCCTACAAGTTCCTAGATAAAAAGCCCACTATTAGAGATTTTCAAGAAAAAAATCTACTTACAAATTTTGAACTTTTTCAAGATATTGCCGCTTAACTCACGTTAACATACAGTTTTTGATGGTGATATTATTAGAATGCTCAATAGTTGAATTCAACACACAATTTTCGATAGTGATAACATTAGTCCCTTTAACTTGTAAATCTTTAATTTCGGAATTTGCAATAAATAAATTATATCTTGAATCTATTGAAGCTTCATCTGCTGAACATTCTAGAAAATTAAGAGTATATTTTTTTAGTTGCTCCGATTTTTGGCTAAAACTAAATCTCTTGAAACGACACTCTTCAAGGAAAATGTTTAGTTCAAAAATATTTTTATTTTCTTGTGGAGAAGCTACTTCTTCTTCGTTCTCACTGATATTTATTTCTTTTAAAAACTCACATTTTTCAAGGCCAGGAAATCTTACAAAAATAGACGGAACGTAAAAGCTGATTTGTTTTATGTGAGATGTTATTCTAATTTTTCTTTGATTATGAACAAGACTTTCTTTATTGTTGAAATTAAAAGAAACCTCTTTTAGAAATTTTACCTTTCTGATTTTTATTTCAAGAGCAGAAAAGGGAATTTTCTCCCAATATACTTCGTTAAAATCAATCTTTTTATTTACGATAATCATTGGAATATTAGCTCTATCGTATTCTTGTGAACCGTCCCAGAACCCAAACCTCAAACTATCAGTTTGGTGGTTGTAATAGATTTCGGCATTTTCAAGGCGGTAGGTGCTATCGGGGTGCTTTTGTATTTCAGCAAAAAGCTCGCTGTACGAAAGACGGCGACGAGGCTTCTTTTGGGCATCTACTTCAGAGGCACACAAAACTGCCAAAACGAGAAAAAGGGCTATTTTTTTCATACGTGCAGGGGGTTAGGGTTTTTCCTTCCAAGTAAATGAAAAAAAGGTTTCAAAGCAAACCTTCTGCTTTTTTGCAAATCCTTTGCAATAATGTTTATTTTTTGTGTAATTTGCCCACCTGAATTTTGTGATAGGATTTGTAAGAGTAAAATGATTTTTCAAAGATTTAGAAAGTAAAAACTTCCAAAACCAATTTTTATTGAGTATAAAAAATGAAAGCAGATGTACTTTTAGGTTTGCAATGGGGCGATGAAGGCAAAGGCAAAGTAGTAGATTTCTTGGCTCGTGAATATCAGGTAGTTGCTCGCTTTCAGGGCGGTCCGAATGCAGGACATACCCTCGAATTTGATGGCTTCAAATATGTGCTACATCAAATCCCTTCGGGGATATTTCACCCCAATACCTTTAATATCATTGGCAATGGAGTAGTGCTTGATGTGATTGTTTTTCGCAAAGAAGTGCTGGCTCTTGGTAAAGAAATTTCAGAAATTGCTTCTAAAATTCTTATTTCCAAGAAAACGCAACTTATCATTCCTACCCATAGGCTCTTAGATGCCGCCTCCGAAGCCGCCAAAGGCAATGAAAAAATTGGCTCAACGCTTAAAGGCATTACCCCTACTTATATGGATAAAATTGGGCGTAATGGCTTGCGAGTAGGCGATATATTAAGCTCTGATTTTCAGAGCAAATACGAAAAACTGCGTAACAAACATTTGGGCTTGCTCAAACAATACAATTTTACAGATTTTGATTTGGTAGCTTTGGAAAAAGATTTTCAGGAAGCGATTGTTTTTCTGAAAACACATTTCCATTTTGCCGATACCGAATATTGGCTCAATGAGGCATTGCTATCAGGAAAGAAAGTCCTTGCCGAAGGGGCTCAAGGCTCACTTTTGGACATAGATTTTGGCTCGTATCCTTTCGTAACAAGTTCCAACACGCTCACAGCAGGGGCTTGTATAGGTTTGGGACTTGCTCCGCACAAAATTGGCAAAGTAATGGGTATTTTCAAAGCCTATTGCACACGCGTAGGTGCAGGACCTTTCCCCACCGAACTGCACGATGAGATAGGCGAAGCCATTCGCAAGGAAGGCAGAGAATTTGGAGCAACCACAGGCAGACCTCGCCGTTGTGGTTGGCTGGATTTGCCCGCTCTCAAATACGCCATTATGCTCAATGGGGTTGATGAACTCTTTATGATGAAAGCAGATGTTTTGAGCATTGTAGATGAAATACAGGTTTGTACGCACTACAAACTTGCCGATGGCACTATCACCGATAAGATGCCTTATTGCTTGCTCTCGGAGCCTGTACAGCCGATTTACAAAACTTTTGCAGGCTGGAAAGATAAACTTCGCGATGCCAAAAACTTTGACGAGTTACCCGAAAGCCTAAAACAATATGTGAAATTCATTGAAAACGAAGTAAAAGTGCCTATTACGCTTATTTCGGTGGGTCCCGATAGGTCGCAGACGATACGGAAGGCGTAAATGAGGATTTTTGCAAAAAAATTACTATCTTTGTTCCAAAACTGCAACAATGTTTTTCCCTGAAAATCGTTATCAAGATAGCGTTTCCGAACGCCCCGAAGCCAAGCGTAGCATATTTTCTTGGATTGATAGTTGGGCAAATTTTACGCTTATCTTGCCGCGTCGCAAGCCTACAAGCTATTTGCCTTATGTGCTGTTTCTTACTTTTTTAGGAATTTTGTACATCAGCAATGCTCACTTGGCAAGAAAAATACAACGCGAAACAATGTTGCTGGAAAAAGAAGTTACCAACTTACGTACCGACTACACCCATACGCAAGCCAAATATATGAACAGCATCAAATATTCAGAAGTTGAAAAAAAAGCCAAACAATTTGGATTGGAACGTGTAGAAAAAGTGCCTTATCAGATTGTGGTGAGCAAAGAGTAAAGGGTATTGAGTATAAAGTAGCGGTCAAACTAAAAGGATATTTGTAAGCATACAAGGCTATTACGTGAGTTACAAGGTTAAAAATTTGATTATCAGGTTTTTATTTTAATAACTCAAACCACCCCTTATTCCCCTCCTTGAAAAGGAGGGGAGATAATTACATCTAAAATTTTGATTTTCAGGTGTATAGCTCCCCTCTCCTTTGGAGAGAGGCTTGGGGGTGAGGTCAAAAAAAAATGAAAAAACTCAAAACTTGAGATTTTATCAAGTCTTATTTCCGTTTTCATATTTAACATCTAACACTATGAAAAAAATTTGGATTTTAGTGCTTACATTTTGGGCGGTATATCAAGCAGAGGCTCAGAAAACCAAAAAGAAAGAAAAAGACCAAAAAAATTCCGAAGTTTCGCTGAATTTAGCAGATAAAAATGCGGTCGTTTTAGAAAACTCGGTATTTTGGGAAATTTCGGGCAATGGGCTTAGCTCACCCTCGTACCTTTTTGGAACGCATCATCTTTATCCTGCGGATAGTATCAAGAAAAACGATTTTATCAAGGAAAAAATAAAAGCCTGCCAAATGGTAGTTGGGGAGCTGGCGATGGATAACCTGCTGGCTCTTACAATGGCAACAATGAAGTATTCTATAATGAAAGATACCACCTTGCAAGATTTATTAGGCGAAAAGAACTATCAGCGAGTTGATGAATATATGAAGAAAAATTTGGGGATGGGGGTAGCGATGTTTAATCGTATGCGTCCTATGGTAATTGTGCAAACCATTTCGGCTCAAAAGGTTGCCCAAGCACTTGGTAAAGATAACAAAATGGGCGGAATGGACGCTATGTCGGGCAATATTGATTACTATTTCCAAGAATATGGAAAAAGCCTTGGTAAAGAGATAGCAGGGCTTGAAACCGTAGAATTTCAGGCAAAAACGCTTTTGCATAGCATACCGCTCAAACGTCAAGCAGAAATGCTTATGGAAGCCATTGAGGAAAAGGAAACGCAATCGGTGGAAACCTATAAAAAGCTCAATCAATACTACAAAGAGCAAAATCTCAACGAACTTGGCAAGTTGAGTTTTGATGAAAAAATGATGAAAAAAGATGAATACGACAACTTGCTCAAAAAACGCAATGACGCTTGGTTGCCTCAGATAGAAAAAATTATCCGAGAAAAATCTGCTTTCTTTGCCGTAGGAGCATTGCATTTGGTAGGTACCGATGGTGTTATTTATCAACTTCGTCAGAAAGGATACAACGTAAAACCCTTAAAAATTCGCTTGTAGAATGGTTTTTATTCTGATAGCCTTGGCAGTTTTTGCCTCACAATACTTTTTGCACTGGCAAATATGGACAATTAGCCTGATTAGCTTTGTAGTGGGTGCGGTTTTGGGGCGTACTGCTTGGGGAACTTTCTTTTCGGCTTTTTTTGCTGTTTTTTTGGTGTGGTCGGGAATGGCTTTTTGGCAAGATATTCAAAATGACCAAATACTTTCGGCACGGATTGCCTCAATGTTTGGCTTTCCAGCGGTAGGCGAATGGTTTTTTGTAGTTTCAGGAGCTGTAGGAGGGGTACTGGCTTCTTTTTCTTGTATTTCGGGTTATTATTTGAAAAGAATTTTCATTCAACCGCCGCCCAAAACGCCAATTTCGGGCAGATAAGTTAGGCAGAAATGGGCTTAACTTCCATATAAAGTTGGGCAATCAGTTCTAAAAGAGGTTGTAAATCCGAATGTAAGCCTTCTTGTTTGCTTTTGAGTTCAAATTTTAAGTTGCCATTTTCGGCAGGCGAAGCATAGTTTTTCTGATGAAAAACAGCCTTTACGTTGTAAATCGTGATTTTTTTGGTTTTTGATTTGAATTTTCTCGCCCTGTATTTGTTTTGCTTATTTTTTACAATTATTTTTTGGCTTACCGAAATGAAAAGGTGCGTTTTATCGGCAAGAATGGTTTTTAATGCTACAATAGGGCGAACATAGGTATTGGCGGCGATGTTGTATTTTTCTGTCTTGTACAGGTTGGTATCGGTTCTGCAACTCTCATCAGGCAAAAAGTTTAATTTTGCTTCAATTTTCTGATTGGTTTCAAAAGATAAAAAACGAAAAAGCGGCAAAAAATAATTTTGCGTTAAATCTTCTAAATGAGAATTGGGCAAAATGTAATAAATTATAAATTTATTTTTTCGGTATTTGTTAATTACACTTGCAAGCAAAAAAGCCACTAAAACAGACCACCAACTTATTAGCCAGAAAGAAAGCAGAAGCGTAAAAAGGAAAGTGAAAGCAAAATAAAGGTTATGCTTTTTCTTGTTTTTCTCCTGCCATTCAATATGGGCTTTGTAATTGGCAAGAAATTCTTTCAGCAAGGCAATCCACTCATCGGGTAAATAAGAGCCTTCTATTTCACCTTTTTTCAAGAAATCTTCCTGCTGTGATGTAAGCATATTCATTGCTATTTTGAGATTATGTGGAAGGAAAGGGCTTTACCAAATAGCAAAGCCCCTTGCGAAGCATTAAACTAACCACTCTGTTTTTTCTTCAACAATTGTTATGACTTCATCATCAAGCAAGCGAGTAGCCAGCCACTTGGTTTTGGGTAGCTCGTAAGCAAAAAAGTACCGCATTGTTTGTACTTTACCTTCGTAGAAAGCCACCTCACTTTCTGCAAGATTTTGCGTGAGTAGCTGTTTTTGGGCAACTACTGCTTGTTTGAGCCACTGCCAAGCTACTACTACCAAACTTGCCATTTCCATAAAAAGATTGGCATCGGCTAAAAAGCCTTCATAATTACCTTGCATTGCCAAAGGAATAAGTTTTTGAAGCACTTGTTGCATTCTGCCGAGTTCTTTTTGCAAAGTTTCGGCATATTTTTTAAGATTTTCGTAAGTAGTGGCTTGTTGCAAGGTTTCGGAAATTTCTTGCATCAAAGTCATCAGGGCGGCACCATTTTGCATTGTTACCTTTCTGCCCAGCAAATCTTGCGACTGAATAGCACTTGTTCCTTCGTAAATGGTAGTGATGCGAATATCACGATACAATTGCTCTATGGGGAAATCTTTGCAATAGCCATAGCCACCAAAAACCTGCATTGCTTCGCTGACGGCTTTTATACCATATTCCGAAGGGAAAGTTTTGGCAATAGGCGTAAGTAAATCCAAAAGCATCTGATATTTGGCTTTGGCTTCACCTTCGGAAACCTCCGCCAAGTCAAAATAGCGGGAACACTCCATTAGCAAGCTCAAAGAGCCTTCTGCAACGGCTTTTTGGAAAAGCAACATTCGCCTCACGTCAGGGTGGTTGATGATTTTGGTTTGAGGGGTAGTTTTTTGGTCTTTTTCGTTCAATCGGCGACCTTGTGGGCGTTCTTGGGCATATTGCAAGGCGTGATAGTAGGCAGTGGTGGCAATAGCGGCACTCATTAGCCCTACTCCCAAACGAGCTTCGTTCATCATTTGAAACATATATTTTAGCCCTTGATGAGGCTCTCCTACCAAATAGCCAATGCAGTCGTTGTTATCGCCGAGCATTAGGTGCATTGCAGGAGTGCCTTTTTGTCCCATTTTATGATAAATCCCTCCTGCTACTACGCCATTAGGCTCAAATGTGCCATTTTCAATACGATACTTGGGTACGATAAAAAGCGAAATACCTTTTACTCCCGCAGGAGCCCCTTCTATACGTGCCAGCAGTAAATGAATGATGTTTTCGGCTTGGTCGTGTTCGCCTGCTGAAATAAACACTTTTTGCCCTTTGATAAGATATTTACCTTCGCCCAAAGGTTTGGCAGAAGCAGTAATATCTGAAAGGGAGCTACCTGCTTGGGGTTCGGTAAGAGCCATTGTACCTTGCCACTCCCCTGAAAGCATTTTGGGTACGTATAGTTTTTTTTGTTCTTCGTTACCGAAATTGATAATCAGCCTTGCCGCACCCGAAGAAAGCCCCGTGTACATAGAGGCGGCATTGTTGGCGGCACTCAAAATAAAACTTGCCAGCGAATACACCGTAGCAGGCACTTGTCCGCCACCTACTTCATAGCTATAAGTAGCTCCTATCATACCTGCTTCGCCCATAGCTCTAAGGTACTTGCCTATCCCCTCGTGAACGGCTACTTTGCCCTCAATGAGTTCAGGTTCTTTTTCGTCCATTGCTCGGTAAATGGGGTAGAGCAAATTATCGGCAATTTGCCCTGCACTCTCCAAAATCATATCAAACGACTGCCTGTCGTGGTCTTTGTAATGCTCGTATTGTGTAAGTTTTTCGGCTTCAAAAACCTCGTAAAGCAAAAATTTCAAATTGCGGAAGGAAAAATAATGTGCCATAGGTCAGTAAAGTTATTTTCTTGCGTTTCTGAAAAAAATATTTACATTCAAAAAGTTTCAAGGTTCAAGAGTTTGAAGTAAAAGTTTTACTCCGTCTAAAATCCAACGTACTAAATCCTGCTTCCTTACTGCAAACTATACCTAAACAACGAGAATTTTCTTTTGCTCCAAAGCAAATTTTCTTTTTCAAAGATAGCAATTTTGCAAAAAAATAAGTTTTTTGCAAAAAAAATTGCTAAAATGAAAAGACACATTCCCAATATACTTACTCTTGGCAATGCTTATTGTGGTTGTGTAGGGCTGGTTTGGGTAGAAAAAGATATTTTGCTCTCTTCGGCTTTGATATTTGTAGCAATGATATTTGATTTTGCTGATGGTTTTGTAGCCCGCCTGCTGAATGTAAAATCTGAAATAGGAAAGCAGTTGGATTCTCTTGCCGATGCCATTACTTTTGGCGTTTTACCTGCAATGCTGGCTCGTCAGTTGCTTTTACAGCACAATCATTTTACTGAAAATGACTGGATTACTTATTTACCAATGCTCATAGCTTTATTTTCTGTACTCAGGCTTGCCAAATTTAATGTAGATACTCGCCAAACCGACCGATTTATCGGAGTGCCTACCCCTGCCAATGCAATGCTTTGGGCTTCTTTTCCGTTTATTTTACACTTTCAGCCCGAAATTTGGGGCTTTCAGACACAGATTTTTGCTCACTCTGTTTTTTTGCTCGTTCTTGTTGTGCTAATGAGTATGCTTTTGGTCGCGGAAATTCCCCTTTTAGCATTAAAATTTAAGCATTTTCGTTTGCAAGGCAATGAGGGGCGTTATATTTTTCTGGGCATTTCGATAGTTTTACTGGCTCTTTTACAATTTGTGGCAGTTCCTTTCATTATTTTTTGCTACATTCTCTTATCTTTTTTTGAAAAAGCCTCTGCAAAAAACTAAATTTGAGTTTTTATCAGTAGCGTATGCTTGTTTCGGTAATTGCAAGGCAGTTTTTAGGAATTATTTTGGCTTCCTTTACCTTGTTTGGGCTAATGATAGCCCTGCAAAATAGCTATTGGATTACTGCTTTTGTGCTTTTTTGGATATTAGTAGGAACTTTCTTTTGGCTTTTCAAGCAGTTGCGGAAAATGGCTTACAGCTTTTACCACACGTTTATCAGTTGGGAAATGGGAGATTGGGGGCAAACATCAACATTCCAAAAGTTTTTGCCTGTAAGTTTGCAAAAGAGCTTTTCCAAAGCCATTGAGCAAATTCGTAAAGAACGCTTGGAAAAGCAGTCGCAAGAATTGTATTTGCGTTCTGTGGTTCAGCATATACCCATAGGGCTTTTTTCTTTTGACCATACGGGCAAAATAGATTTCTGCAACACGGCTGTAATGCAAATTTTACGCTGTTTGCCTTTCAAACATCTCAACGAATTGCCTGCCATTTACGAGCCACTCAAAAATGCTCTCCAAAATAGCCAAAAAAGGCAAATAGTTCGTTTGCTTGTAGATGACGAAGTCTTAGAACTTATCCTAACGCTTTCGCAAGTACAAATTTTGGGCAAAAACTATACAATAGTTTCACTGCAAGACTTTCAAGCCGAATTAGAAGAGAAAGAAATGGAGGCTTGGCAAAACCTGACACGTATTCTCACACACGAAATTCTTAATTCTGTTACTCCTATCAGTTCGCTTGCGGCAACGGCACTGGAATCTTTGCAAGAAACCACCCACGATACAAGCGAAATAGAGCAGGCTTTGCAAATTATCCAAAAACGCTCTCAAAATCTTACACAATTTGTGCAAGAGTTTCGGGCTTTTACCAAATTGCCTACGCCCTCACCACAGAAAATTTTACTGACAGAACTCTTTGCCAATTTGCATAAACTCATTGAAAACGACCTCAAAAGCCGAAATATCCTGTTTCGCTCCATTATTTTCCCCGAAAATCTCACATTACACGCCGATTTGATGATGACCGAGCAAGTGCTTATCAATTTGCTGAAAAATGCTATTCAAGCGGTGGCTAATGTAGAAAACCCTGAAATACAACTTATCGCACAACAAGATACACTCGGTAAAGTGCTAATAAGAGTAGAAGATAACGGCGTGGGCATTAGCGAAGAGGCAAAAAAGAGTATTTTTGTACCATTTTTTACTACCAAAAAAACAGGTTCAGGCATTGGCTTGAGCCTTTCAAGGCAAATGATGAGGGTACAAGGGGGAACTATCTCGGTACATTCGGTTTTGGGCAAAGGTAGTACCTTTACATTACGATTTTGAACTTATGAAAAAAACGCTACAACTTTCTGTAAATCCTGAAATTGCTTTTGATGAAAACCATCTGCGAAATTTTTTGCAGAAAGAGCATCAGATTGAACAAAATGCTTTTATTCGTTTAGAAAGACGCTCCATAGATGCTCGTAGCAAGCAAGTAAAAGTAAATTTGAAAATTTCGGTCTATGAAAATGAAAAGCCCGAAAAATGGATTTCTTTTGAAAAAAATTATCCTGATGTAAGCCAAAAGCCTCCTGCAATTATCGTAGGAGCAGGACCTGCGGGAATGTTTGCGGCTTTGCGTCTGATAGAATTGGGCATCAAACCGATTGTGATAGAGCGGGGCAAAGATGTACAAAGTCGCAGGCGAGATTTGGCGGCTATCAACAAAGAGCATATCGTTAATCCTGATAGCAATTATTGTTTTGGCGAAGGTGGGGCAGGCACTTATTCCGATGGCAAACTTTATACACGCTCTACCAAAAGGGGCGATATTCGCCGAATATTGGAAATTTTGGTGGCTCACGGAGCTTCTGAAAATATCCTTATAGAGGCTCACCCGCATATTGGCACAAACAAATTACCCAAAATTGTTGCCGCTTTGCGGGAAAGTATTTTAGAAGCAGGCGGTGAAATTCACTTTCAAACGAAAGTAGTGGATTTTATTCTGAAAAATGGTGAAATGCAAGGGGTAATCACTCAAAACCAAGCGGGTGAAACTCAAGAATTTACAGGTTTAGGCGTAATTTTAGCTACGGGACATTCGGCAAGGGATATTTTTGAACTATTGCAAACCAGAAACATATTCATTCAGCCCAAGCCTTTTGCTCTTGGGGTACGCATAGAACACCCCCAAGCTCTTATTGACCAAATTCAGTATCATTGTGAGGTTCGCAACAAATATTTACCTGCTTCTGCATATAGTTTGGTAGAGCAAATTCACTATCAAGGTGTGCAAAAGGGTGTTTTTTCCTTTTGTATGTGTCCGGGCGGTTTTATAGTGCCTTCGGCTACGGCACAAGGCGAGGTGGTTGTCAATGGTATGTCGCCTTCACGCCGAGATGGCAAATTTGCCAATTCAGGGATAGTAGTAAGCGTAGATGAAACAGATTGGAAAGATTTTCATAAATTTGGCAATTTGGCGGCACTATATTTTCAGAAAAGTATTGAGCAAAAGGCTTGCTTGCTTGCAGGCAATACCCAAACTGCCCCTGCTCAAAGAATGGTGGATTTTGTGCAAAAAAAAGTATCGGCTACACTTTTGCCCACTTCTTACCAACCGGGTTTGGCTTCTGTGGAAATGCGAGAAATTCTGCCCAAAACCCTTGCTTTTGTTTTGCAAGAAGGGCTGAAGGCTTTTGGAAAAAAAATGAAAGGCTACTTGACTAATGAGGCTCAAATCGTGGGTGTTGAAAGTCGTACTTCTTCGCCCGTAAGTATTCCTCGCCATAAGGAAACCTGTGAGCATTTGCAAATCAAACGATTTTTTCCTTGTGGCGAAGGAGCAGGTTATGCAGGAGGCATTATGTCGGCGGCAATGGACGGGGAGCGTTGTGCAGAGGCTTTGGCAAAATTATACTTAACAGAAAAAACGAAAAACTAATCATTTACAATGAAACTACTCTGGATTACCGAGAATTACCCCCCTATGCGTGGCGGTATGGCTCAATCTTGCGATAGAATTGTGTTCAATCTGCGAAAAAAGAATGTAGAAATTCACCTTTTGCATCTCAATCCTCACGTTCTTTCTCCCAAAGTGAGCGTTTCGCAGTGTGGTAACGATATTCTTTTTCCTGTTGATGAAGATTTGGCACACACTTTTCATTTGCTCAAACATTTTTTGGAAAAATATCTCTGCCAGCACCAATGCACACATCTTGTAAATTTCGGAGGCTACGCTTCTATGTTTTTAACGCCTATTTTAAGCAAAATTTTTGATTTGCCCCTTATTACACTATTGCGAGGCAACGATTTTGATGCAGGCTTGTTTTCGCCCCGCCGAAAAAATCTTGTAGAAGAGTGTTTATTGCAGTCATCGCTGATTTGTGCCGTTAGTAGCGACAAAATACAACTCATTCAGAAATTATATCCACACCTAAAAGTTGTATTCACCCCCAATGGCATAGATACCTCTCAATGGCACTGCTTACCTGCTGATGTAGAACACGCTCAAAATTGGAAAAAAACACACGTGCAGGCAGGAAGAAAAGTGATAGGCTTGTTTGGGCATCTGAAAGAAAAAAAAGGGGCATTGTTTTTCCTTGAAACCCTTTTGCGTGCCGATTTACAAGACAATGTGCATTTACTTATTGTAGGAGAAATGCAAAAAGAAATGAAGGATTTTCTGTTGGCGGAAAATTCACTTGCATACACTCATTACGAGTTTTTGGATAGATATGCCCTTTTAGGCTTTTATCCTGCTTGCGATGCAGTGGCGATACCTTCGTTTTATGATGGTATGCCCAATGTACTCTTGGAGGCAATGGCTTTGGGCTTACCGATTGTAGCTTCAAAAGTTGCAGGAATGGCAGATGTTCTGCTCAATACTTCTAATTTCCTTTTTGAACCCAATGATTTTGAAAGCTGTGCCGAAGCCTTGAATCTTTTTTTGCAAACTGAAAATGCTCTTTTGCAAAAAATTGGCGAGGAAAACTGCAATTTAGTACAGAACCAATATACCGAAAGCCAAGAAGCAGATAAGTATCTCAATTTTTTCAAAAATATAACTCCCTTAAAATCAGTATATTGAAAAATTTTTGAAAATTTTTTCTTCAAAAAATTTGGAGAAGCGAGGTTGTGTGTATTACCTTTGCAGTCCCAAAATCAATCGGGCGGATTGAGCGGG